>DASSJF010000033.1 GCA_035691305.1 bacterium | reverse complement strand
TACGCGGGGTCTCGCCGAACGACTCGAGCTACGCTGTCTTGACCTCTCCGAGGTACGCCTCCCGGATCATCTCGTTCTCGCGGAGGCTCTTAGCGGTTCCCGACAGCACCACTTGCCCGGTCTGCAGGACGTACCCCCGGTGCGCGATGCTGAGCGCCATGTTGGCGTTCTGCTCGACGACGAAGATCGAGGTCCCCTGCTTGTTGATCGTCTGGATAATGTCGAAGACCTGCTCAACGAACGCCGGCGACAGCCCCATCGACGGTTCGTCCATGCAGAGCAGCTGCGGCCGCGCCATCAGCGCGCGGCCCATCGCCACCATCTGCTGCTCGCCGCCGGAGAGCGTGCCGGCCAGCTGGTGGCGGCGCTCCTTGACACGCGGGAACAAGCTGTAGACCCGCTCGAGGTCTTCGGCGATGCCAGCCGCGTCGTCCCGCGTGAACGCGCCCATCTCGAGATTTTCAAAAACGGTCATGCGCGGGAACAACCGGCGCGCCTCCGGCACCGGCGCGATGCCGCGCCGGACGCGCTCCGCCGTCGACAGCCGGGAGATGGTCTCGCCCTTGTAGATGATCGTCCCGCGGGCCGGCCGCACGAGCCCCAACACGGTCTTCATCGTGGTCGACTTGCCCGACGCGTTGCCGCCGAGCAGACACACGATCTCCCCGACGCCGATCTCATAGTTCACGCGCTTGAGCGCGTGCAGCTCGCCGTAGTAGGTATCGACGTCCTTAAACTCGAGCAGCGGACGCCCGGCCGAGATAGGCTCGGATGACATCGGGGTTCCGGTGCACCTCCTCCGCGGTGCCCTCGGCGATCTTCTCGCCGTAGTCGAGTACGGCCACTTTGTCGGAGATGGTGTTGACCACGTTCAGCTTGTGCTCGATCAGCAGGATCGTCAGGCCCATGTCCTTCAGGCTGCGGATCTGGTCGGCCAGCTCCAGCGTCTCCGCGGGGTTCATGCCGGCCGTCGGCTCGTCGAGCAGCAGCATCGACGGCCGCGAGGCGATCGCCCGCGCGATCTCGAGCCGCCGGCGGTTCGCGTACGACAGGCTGCTGGCCAGGTGATTGACGCGCGGGGTCAGGCGGTTGCCGAAGATCCGCAGCACTTCCATCGCCCAGTCGACGGATTCGCGCTCCTCCGTGCGAACGGAAGCCGGGCGCACCACCGCGCCGACCGCGTTGGCATGCGTCCACGCGTGCATGCCGACGAGGACGTTCTCGAGGACGGTCATGTCCGGGAAGAGCCGCAGCGTCTGGAACGTGCGGGCGAGGCCGCGTTCGACGACGGCGTGCGCGGGCAGCCCCGTGATGCTTTTACCCGCAAAGAGAATCTGGCCGGAGTCCGGCGTGTCGAGCCCGGTCACCAGATTGAAGAACGTGGTCTTGCCGGACCCGTTCGGCCCGATGAGGCCGACCACCGAGTGCGGCGGGACGACCAGATCGACGCCGCGAACCGCGGTAATGCCGCCGAACCGCTTGGTCAGAGCGCGCGTCTCGAGCAGCGGCGCGGCGTCGGGCACCGGCGCCCGGCTGAGCCGGCTCAACGAGAGCCCGATGCCGCCGCGGGACGGGTGCGCGGCCTGCTCTTCCAGCGAGAGCGCGGCGGTTGTGCGCGAGGCGGGAATCAAACCCTGGCGTCGGTAGAGCATCATCGTGACCAGAATGATGCCGAAGATCAACTCGATCGTCTGCGCCAACTCGACGTGCTGGAACATCTCGATCCCGGTGATCCGCCCCAGCGCGTGGATCCACTGCGTCATGTCCTGGAGGAACCACGACTGCAGCAGTTGCAGCAAGAGCGCCCCGACCACGACGCCGGGGACACTGCCCATCCCGCCGAGCACGATCATCACGAGCACCATCACCGACACCGGAAACATGAACATGTCCGGCGTCGCCGTCTGCAGCTTGGCGATGTAGAGGGTGCCCGTCATCCCGGCGAAACCCGCCCCGACCGCGAAGGCGAGGAGCTTGAGGCGCACGCGGTTGACGCCCATCGCGCCCGCGGCGATCTCGTCCTCGCGGATCGCCATCCAGGCCCGCCCGACGCGGGACGACTTGAGCCGGTAGCTCACGAAGACGAGCAGCATGATCATCCCGACGGCGACGTAATAGTACGGCGTCGCGTTGACGCCGAAGCTGTAGCCGAAGGTCTGCGGTGCGAGCACGCCGTTCAGCCCCATCGCGCCGTTCGTCAGCGTCTGCGCGTTGCGGACGACGATCGGGATGATCTCGCCGAACCCGAGGGTGACGATCGCCAGGTAGTCGCCTTTCAACCGGAGCGTGGGCGCGCCGAAGAGGACGCCGAAGAGCGCCGCGACAATCGCCGCCCCGGGCAGCATCCACCAGAAGGAGAAGTGGAACTGCACCGTGTCGGGGATGCCTTGGAAGTGGAAGCGGCTGACGAGCCCGAGGGTCTGCAGCGGCTGCCACGCCGGCGTCCAGAGCGGGTGCACCTGACCCGACGCCAGGATGCCGTACGTGTACGCCCCGATCGCGAAGAACGCGGCGTAGCCCAGGTCCAAGAGGCCGGCGAAGCCGACGACGATGTTGAGGCCGAGGGCGAGCGCCGCGAAGCACAGGGCGTTCGTCGCGGCGTCCACGTCGCCGCCGTTCGAATGGACGATCGGGAACAGCACCGCCGCGGCGAGCAGCGCGATCCCCGTGAGCCGGCTCCGCACGTGGGCCGGAATCCGGTCCAACGGACCCGCGAGCGGACGGGCCATCGCGTCCCAGACGCCGCGCCGCGCCCGCGACGGCCGGGCGACCTGGTCGACCTCGACGGCCGGAACGGGCGTGACGTCAGCCACGGCGTACGCTCACGACTTGTTCGGCGAGGCGATGCCCAGGAGCCCGGTCGGACGGAACACCAGCACGATGATCAGAATGCCGAAGATGATGATGTCCGTCCACCGAACGGCGAGCAGCTGACCGCCGAGCGCCTCGATCAGACCGATGATCACCCCACCCATCATCGCGCCGAGCACGTTCCCGATGCCGCCGAGCACCGCCGCGGTGAACGCGCGGAGCCCGGCCGTATAGCCGATGATGAAGCTCGTGAAGTTGTAGTAGAGCCCGAAGATCATGCCCGCCGCGCCGGCGAGGGCCGAGCCGATGAAGAACGTCAGCATGACGACGCGGTCGACGTCGATGCCCATCATCCGCGCCGCCTCGGAATCCTGGGCCGTGGCGCGCATCGCTTTCCCGATCTTGCTCCTGCGCACGAAGAGGTGCAGGCCGCCCATCAGGACGAGCGACACGCTCCACAGCAGAATCTCCCGCAGGCGCAGGGTCGCTCCCCCGATCGACCAGCCGAGCACCGGCACCGGATTGGGATAGTTGAGGGTGGAGGCGCCGGTCCGCAGCAGCACGACGTTGAAGAGGATATAGGAGATGCCGATCGTGGTGATCATCGCCGCGGTGCCCCGCACGTTCCGCATCGGCCGCAGGCCGACCCGCTCGATGACCACCCCGAGCGCGCCGCAGAACAGCATCGCCGCCGCGAACGCGAACGCCAGCGCACCGACGAGCGGCACCCCGTAGAGGATCCGGGACTGGCCCGACGCCCCGACGGCGTGCAGCGCGATCGCCGCGATGAACGAGCCGATCATGAACACGTTGAAGTGGGCGAAGTTGATCAGCTCGATGATGCCGTAGACCATCGTGAAGCCGAGCGCGAGCAGCGAGTACATCGCCCCCAGGCTCAGGCCGTTGATGATCTGTTGGACGAGTACGTCGTGGTAGGTCACGGGCTGGCGGCTCCTGCCGGTCGAGGTGCACGGCGGCCCGACGCGGGGAGCGGGCCGCTCAGGCGGCCCGCTCCCGTCGCGTCAGACCACGTGTCCCGGCCTAGTTCTCCGGGGCGACGCCGATGTACTTGTACTGGTGCAGAATGTCGTCGTCCGGGAACTTCGAGTCGTGGACGACCTGGAACACGCTGACCACCCGGCTCTTGATGTCGCCGTTCTGGTCGAACGAGATGGGGCCCTGAAGCGTCTTCAGGCTGCTGGCCTGGATCGCGTCCCGGATGTTGTGCCGGTCCGGGGTCTGGCCCTTCGCCGCGACGCGCTTGATCGCGTCGAGGACCACGAGCGCCGCGTCATACGCGGTGATCGAGTAGTCGCCCGGCTGCTTGTTGTATTTCGCCGCGAACGACTTCACGAACGGCTGCACTTCGGGGTTGGCCAAGAGGTGCGGGCCGGCGATCGTCGCGTACCAGCCGTCGGAGGCCGGGAAGCCCGCGCCCTTCAGCATCGCGCCGCTGTACACGCCGTCGCCGCCGCCCTTGGGGAGCTTCGGCATGACGTCGTAGGCCTGCTTGGCGAGCTTGGTGCCCGCGCCCTGGACGCCGCCGTAATAGAGGGCGTCGGGGTTCATGCCCTTGATCTTGGTGAGGATCGTGGTGTAGTCGGCTTCCTTCGGATTGAGCTGATCGCGGCCGAGAATCTTGATACCCTTTTCCTGCGCCCGCCTCGAGAACGTGTCCGCGATACCCACGCCGTACGCGCCGGAGTCATCCAGCACGTACACGGTCTTCGCGTGGAGTTTCTCGGCGTAGAAGTTGGCCATGTTCGGGCCCTGGAACGCGTCGGTGGTGACGGTGCGGAAGTAGACCGCTTTGCCCTTGGGCCGGTACTGCGACGCGAACTTAGGGTCCGTGATGTCCGGGTTCGTCGAGCTGGGGGTGATCGTCGCCATGTCGGCTTCGCTCAGAATCGCCGACATCGCCTTGCCCTCGCCGCTCATCTGCGGGCCGATGTTCGCGACCACGCCCATGTTCGCGACGAGCTTGCGGGTGTTGGTGGCCGCCTGCGCCGGATCGTACTGTCCGGCCGTCGCGGTCCCCGAGTCGAGGACGATCGCCTCGATCTTGTATCCCGCCACGCCGCCCTTCGCATTGGCCTCGTCGATCGCCAGCATCGCGCCGTCCTTGATCAGCTCCGCGTCTTCAGCGTCCGCACCGGTGAGCGGCAGCGTGATGCCGACGTAGAGCGTCTTCATGGCGGCGGCGTGCGTGCGTGAGAGGCCGCCGAGCGTCACCAGCGAGACTACCAGCGTGGCCGCTACGACGAGCCCGAGCACACGGTTGCGCCAAGCCCCTACCATAGATTCCCTCCCCTCCCCATTGCCGGCCATCTGGTCCGCCGCGGACGCGGGGCCTCGGCCGAGCCCGGCATGGATTCCCTACCGCCATGCCTTCTCCTCCGTACGTAGCAACACCGTCTTCGCGTTCCATTTATTCTTCGGAGGGGGGCGGTCCCGGCGGTGTCGAGAAACCAACGGGCGTTTGACGACCGTACGAAGCGCGTCTAATATAAGGAAGAACAAAAAACGCTGACGGCACCGCCATTCCCCGCTGCCGGCTCACAGGAGGTCGTAATGCTCGCTCCGCGCACGCTTGTCCGGGTGCTCTGTTTCGCCTTGCTCGCCTCGGCCGTCGCGGCCGCCGCGGCATCTCGCGCGCACGCCGCCGCCGAAGCCACGTTCACGATCGTCGCGAATCAAACGTCCGCGAACGGCGGACAGAACTTCAACGGCACCGACAAGGGCCGCCTCACCATCACCGTCGCCCCCGGCACGCCGGTTCACATCAAGTTCGAGAACGCCAAGACGGCCGTGCTCCCTCACAGCTTCCAGGTGGTTCCGCTCAAAGGCTCCGCCAAGTCCCCGGCCCTGCCCGCCCAGGCGGAGCCGCAGCCGGCGTTCCCCGGCGCCGAGACCCCGAACGCCACCGCCGGGCTGCTGGCCGGCAAGTCCGTGGACGTCCGGTTCACCGCGTCCAAGGCGGGACACTATCTCTTCGTCTGCGGCTTCCCCGGCCACGCCCTGCTCGGCATGTACGGCACGTTCGACGTGACGCCCGGCGCCAAGCCGAACCTGTCCGTCGCGAAGTGATCGGCCGGATCAAGTAGGGAAGGCGGGATTCCGGGACGAACGTTCTGTAACTTCGTAAAGAATCGCGGGAGCCGCCGACGCGGCGGGGGTCCCGCGGCAGATAGGGTTCGGCGTACGACGCGTTTCCCCGGAGGATCGTTGCCAATGAACTCTGGGTCGACCATGCCGCGCGACGAGCGCGCCGCGGGGCGATGGATGGGTGTGCTGATTCTTTTCATCCTCGCCGCCGGGGTGGTCTCGTTTATCGTCGCGGCGCACATTTGGTGGCTGCAGCCGCTTGCCTCGAAGCAGGGCGCCGCCGCCGACGAGATGTTCAACGCGATTCTCGTCGCGACGGGCATCGCGTTCATCGCGGTGCACCTGTTTGTCGCGGTTGCGTTGATCCGGTACGCGGCCTACGGATCCCGCCCGGCCGCCCATTGGCACGAGCACCTCGGGGCGGAGCTGACCTGGACGCTCGTGCCCGCGGCCGGCCTCGTCATCCTCGCGATCCTGGGCGAGATCGTCTGGGCGCACGTCTACAGCCCGCCGCCGGCCAACGCCCAGCTGGTGGAGGTGACGGGCCGCCAGTTCCTGTGGTATGTGCGCTACCCGGGGCCCGACGGCAGGCTCGCGCGGACGGATGCCAAGTTCATCAGCGCCGGCAACCCTCTCGGGCTCGACCCGGGCGATCCGGACAGCAAGACCAACGTCGTCGTCACGAACGAGTTTCACGTCGTGAACGACCGGCCGGTGAAGGTCGTCGTCCGCTCCCTCGACGTGATCCACAGCTTCTTCCTGCCGAACTTCCGCGTGAAGCAGGACGCGGTGCCGGGGCGGACGATCAGCATCTGGTTTACGCCGGACCGCGCGGGCGCGTACCAGATCGCCTGCGCGCAACTGTGCGGGGTCGGGCATTACACGATGCGTGGTAACATGGTCGTTGAAGCCGACCAGGCTGCCTTCGACGCCTGGCTGGCGAAGCAGGAACAGCACTAGCCAAGGAGTCGCGCCTGATGGATGCCCTCGCGGTACACGAAGGAACGGCCGGGCACGACGCCCACACCGAGAGCTTCATCCGCCACTACATCTTCAGCCTCGACCACAAGATGATCGGCAAGCAGTACTATCTGACGACGCTGTTCATGGCGATGGTCGGCGGTGCGCTCGCGATGCTGATGCGGGCCCACCTCGGCTGGCCGCAGAACGGCGTACTCGATCCCGGCCAGTATCTCGCCGCGGCGACGATGCACGGCACGGTGATGATTTTCTTCTTCCTGACATCGATCCTCACCGGCGCGTTCGGAAACTTCCTGATCCCGCTCATGATCGGCGCGCGCGACATGGCCTTCCCGTTCCTGAACATGATGTCGTACTGGACGCTGTTCCCCGGCGTGCTGGTGCTGCTGGCGTCGTTCTTCGTCCCCGGCGGGCCGGCCGGCAACGGCTGGACGTCGTACGCGCCGCTGTCAGCGGTGGCGAAGTTCTCGCCGAGCGGCGCCTACGGCCAGACGCTCTGGGCGATCTCGATCCTGTTCGTCCTGTTCTCGTCGCTGTTCGGGTCGCTCAACTTCCTCACCACGATCATCAACATGCGGGCCCGCGGCCTCTCGATGGGCCGGATGCCGCTGACGTTGTGGGGCATCTTCATCACGGCGATCCTCGCCCTGCTGTCGTTCCCCGTCCTGACCGCCGCGGTGGTGATGCTGATCCTGGACAAGACGGCCGGCACCAGCTTCTTCATTCCGCCCAACCTGCTCGTCGCCGGGCAGGTGCTCGGGAACAAGAACGGCGACGCGCTGCTGTGGCAGCACCTCTTCTGGTTCTTCGGCCATCCCGAGGTCTACATCCTGATCCTCACGCCGATGGGGATCGTTTCCGACGTGATCTCGACGTTCACCCGCAAGCCGATCTTCGGCTACAAGGCGATGGTCCTGTCCCTGTCGGCGATCGGGTTCCTGAGCTTCCTCGTGTGGGGCCACCACATGTTCGTGAGCGGCATGTCGCCGCTGCTCGGCGCGGCGTTCCTCGGATCGACGATCGCCATCGCCGTGCCGTCGGCGATCAAGACATTCAACTGGTGCACCACGCTGTGGCAGGGCCGCATCCATTTCACGACCGCGATGCTGTTCGCGATCGCCTTCGTCTCGCTGTTCGTCACCGGCGGGCTCAGCGGGATCTTCCTCGCCGCCGCGCCGGTCGACATCTACCTGCACGACACGTACTTCGTGATCGCGCACTTCCATTTCGTGATGGCCGCCGCGGCGCTGTTCTCCATCTTCGCCGGCACCTACTACTGGTTTCCGAAGCTGTTCGGCCGGATGATGGACGAGCGGCTCGGCAAGATCCACTTCGTGTTCACGTTCCTCGGCATCTACGCGACGTTCTTCCCGATGCACTTCCTCGGCTTCATCGGGAACAGCCGGCGCCTGTACGATACGGCCGTGTACCCGTTCCTGAGCCGCGCCGGCCCGATCGACACGTTCATCTCGTTCGCCGCCTTCATGCTCGGCGCGGCGCAGTTCCTGTTCATCTACAATTTCTTCAGGAGCATGGTCGCCGGCCCGGTCGCTGAGCAGAACCCGTGGCACGCGAACTCGCTGGAGTGGGCGACGCCGTCGCCGCCACCGCACGGTAACTGGGGCCCGTCGCTTCCCGTTGTCTATCGCTGGCCGTACGACTACTCCGTGCCCGGCGCGGCGCAAGACTACAGCCCGCAGTGGCAGGCGCCGTCGGCCGTCCCCGCGGGCGGCGCGTCCTCGTAGCGGACCGGACGCCGGGATGGACGCGGTGACTGCGCAGACGACGCTCAAGACCCGGCCGGCCGCCGGCCCCGGCGGCCGCCGCCCGTCCGGACCTTCCGGCTTCGGGCGGGGCGGCCGCGGAAACGAGTCCGCGGGGTCCGGGCCCGCCATCAGCACCGCGGTGATCGGGATGGCCGCGGGGCTCACGGCGATCGCGATGCTGTTCGTCGCGTTCACAACGGCCTATCTTGCCCGGCGGCAGGAGCCGGGCTGGGGAACCGTCGCGATGCCTCCGGTCCTATGGTTGACGACCGCGATCCTGCTGGCGAGCAGCGGCACCCTCGAGTGGGCCCGCCGCCGGATCGCCGCGGGCGACATCCGGGGACTGCAGCGCGGGCTCTCCGCGACCGCCTGGCTGGGCGGCGCGTTCCTGCTCGGCCAGATCGTCGCATGGCGATCGCTCGCGGCGCAGGGCGCGTATATTTCGTCCAACCCGCACAGCGGCTTCTTCTACATGCTCACCGGCGCGCACGGGGCGCACCTTCTCGGCGGGCTCGTCGCGCTCGGCGTGGTCGTCTGGAAGGCGCACGCCGGACGGTACGGGGTTGGGTCTCACGCCGGGATCGGCGTGTTCGCGCTCTACTGGCATTTCCTGGACGTGCTGTGGCTCTATCTCTTTGCCCTGCTGTTCTGGGCCTGACCACGGTCCGACGCGCGAGGAGGCGCTGATGGCGGCAACCGAGACTCACGGCGACGGCACGACCCTCGCGCAGCGCTGGGCCGGCGGGCGGTCCCCCTGGGACGTCAGCTGGGGCAAGCTGATGATGTGGCTGTTCCTCGCCTCGGACGCGATGACGTTCGCGGGTTTGCTCGTCGCGCTCTGGGCGGCGCGCTTCAGCGCGCCGATGTGGCCGAACCGCGCGGAGATCCTCAACATCCGGCTGGCCGGCGGCATGACCGCGATCTTGATCTTCAGCAGCACGACCATGGCGCTGTCGGTCTTCATGATCCGCCGCGGCCAGCGGGGACCGGCGGTCCGCTTCCTCGTCGCGACGGTCATGGCGGGTGCCGTATTCGTCTGCCTGCAGGCGTTCGAATGGTCGCACCTGATCGGCGACGGCGCCGGCATGGGCGGCAACCCGTGGGGCGTGCCGGCGTTCAGCTTCACGTTCTTTACGATCACCGGCCTGCACGGCCTGCACGTCCTGGGCGGCGTCGTCTACCTGTGGGCCACGGCGGTACGCGTCGCCAAGAACCTCGGGTCGGCGGAGGGCCTGGAGATCGCGGGGCTCTACTGGGGCTTCGTCGACCTGGTCTGGGTGTTCATCTGGCCGTCGATCTACCTGCTGTAGAGGGAGGACCTCACGCACATGAGCGATTCGCAGGCGGGTCACGGGGCGATGGAGCACGGCGAAGCCGAGGAATTCCACGCGCAGCCGCTACCCGAAGGCGTGACGCGGGTCTACATGGTCGGTTTCGCCGTCCTACTGCTGCTGACCCTAATCGAGGCCAGTACCGTGCTGGCGTGGCACCTGCCGCCCGCGGTGCGCGTCACGATCCTCATCATCACCGCCTCGATCAAAGCCTCGATGATCGCCGCTTACTACATGAACCTCAAGTTTGAGCGCGTGGCGATGGTGGGCATCGCGGTCTCCCCGCTGCTCCTCGCGGTGCTCATGTTCTTCATGATCGCGCCCGACGCGGCGCAGCGCTTCGGAGCCCGCTGAGTCCACCGCCCGACGCGTTCCGCCAGCGTCGCGATCGTCGGGGTCGAACCGGCGTAGTGCCTACGGCCCCTCCCAGGCCCGCGGCACGAAGAGCCGCTCGTGCGTGCGGATCGCGAACCGGTCGGTCATTCCCGCGAGGAAGTCGCAGACGGCGCGGTGCACGTCGGCCGTGCCGTCCTCCAAGGCCGCGCGGGCCTCGTCCCCGATCTCATCCGGATGCGCGGCGAAATAGTCGAACAGCTCCCGCACGAGACGCTGCGCCTTGCCGATGTCCGACTTGGCCACCGAGCCGAGGTAGACGCGCTCGAAGAGAAAGTCCTTCAGCCGGTTGAGCGCGCTCCGGATCGGATCGCTCATTTCGATCCGGGGCTTCCCCGTCGAGCGCTCGACGATGTCGCGGACCGTCACGTCGACCCACTGGCCGCGCGTCTCGCCGAGCACATCCCGCACGGACGCCGGCACGTCCCGTTCGCCGATCAGTCCGGCCCGGATCGCGTCGTCGGTGTCGTGGTGAACGTAGGCGACGCGGTCGGACACGCGCGCCAGCTGCCCCTCGACCGTGTGCGGCATCGCGTCCGGCGGCGTTTCGTCGATCGGCGGCAGCGTCTCGAGATCCGCCGGACCTTTCGAGTGGCCGCCGATCCCGTCGCGCACTTCCCAGGTCAGGTTGAGCCCGTGCTCGACCCGCCCGATGCGCGTGCGCCGGCGTTCCAGCAGCTCGACGATGCGCAGGCTCTGCACATCGTGGCGGAAGCCGCCGTGGGGCGCCATCACGCCGTTCAGCGCCTCCTCGCCGGCGTGCCCGAACGGCGGATGGCCGAGGTCGTGGGCGAGCACGATCGCTTCGGTGAGGTCCTCGTTGAGCCGGAGCGCCCGCGCGACCGTGCGGGCGATCTGCGACACCTCGAGGGTATGCGTCAGGCGCGTCCGGTAGTGGTCGCCCTCCGGGGCGATGAACACCTGCGTCTTGTGCATCAGGCGGCGGAACGCCTTGGAGTGGACGACCCGGTCGCGGTCGCGCTGGAAGTCGGTGCGGATGGAATCGGGAGTTTCCGGCCGCGCCCGTCCTCGGGACGCGGCGCTGCGGGCGGCGTACGGAGTAAGCAGCCGGTCCTCCAGCGCCTCCGTCGTTTCGCGCGGATTCACCGCCGCCGGCCCCCCCGACCGCTCAGGCTGATGTCGCAGCCGGCGGGGCGCGCGGCGCGCCCCGCCGGCTGCGTTACTTGTCCCGCTCGGCGCGCGTCCTGCGCTCCCGGAGCGCGGCCTGCGCCGCGGCCAGCCGCGCCGTCGGCACGCGGTACGGCGAGCAGCTCACGTAGCTCAGGCCCACCTTGTGGCAGAACTCGATGCTGGCCGGATCGCCGCCGTGCTCGCCGCAGATACCGAGCTCGATGTCGGGCCGCATCCGGCGCCCGTCGCGGACCGCCATGTCGATCAGCACGCCGACGCCCTCGGCGTCGAGGACCTGGAACGGGTTCTCGGGCAGGATCTTCTCCTTCACGTACTGGAGGAGGAACTTGCCCTCCGCGTCGTCCCGGCTGAAGCCGAAGATCAGCTGCGTCAGGTCGTTGCTGCCGAACGAGAAGAACTCCGCCCGCTTCGCGATGTCGCCGGCGACGACGCAGGCGCGCGGGACCTCGATCATCGTCCCGAACTTGTAGCCGACCTTGATCCCCTGCTCCTTCATCACCCGCTCGGCGAGCGGCCGGACCCGCTCCTCCACGACCGCCAGCTCGTTCACGTGGCCGACGAGCGGAATCATGATCTCGGGATGCGTCCGCACGCCCTGCTTCGCCAGGAGGCACGCCGCCTCGAGGATCGCCCGGACCTGCATGTCGATGATGCCCGGGAAGAGGATGCCGAGCCGGATGCCGCGGAGCCCCAGCATCGGGTTCTGCTCGCGCATCCCCTGCACGGCGCGCAGGAGATGCTCCTTTTCCGCGAGCTCCGCCGGGTTGTCGCCGCGGTCGCGCAGCTGCGTGACCTCGACCAGCAGCTCGTCGTAACGCGGCAGAAACTCGTGTAGCGGCGGGTCGATCAGGCGGATGACGACCGTGTGGCCGGCCATCGCGCGCAGGATGCCGACGAAGTCCTGCCGCTGCACCGGCAGCAGCTCGTCGAGCGCGCGCTGCCGCTCGGCGTCGGTGTCGGCGAGGATCATGCGGCGGACGATCGGCAGGCGGTCCTCTTCGAAGAACATGTGCTCCGTGCGGCAGAGTCCGACGCCCTCCGCGCCGAACGCCCTCGCGCGCTCGGCGTCCCGCGGGTAGTCGGCGTTGGCCCACACGCCGAGCCGGCGGGCCTTGTCCGCCCAGCCGAGCAGCCTCTGGAGATTTTCGTCCCGGGCGACGTCGGGGTCGATCGTGCGGATCGAACGGCCGAAGACCTCGCCGGTCGTGCCGTCGATGGAGATGAAGTCGCCCTGGTGCACGACCTGGCCGTTCACGCTGAACCGCCGCGCCTCCGGATCGACGCGGATCGCCTCGGCGCCGGCGACGCAGGGCTTGCCGAGGCCGCGCGCCACGACCGCGGCGTGGCTCGTCGCGCCGCCGCGCGCGGTGAGGATGCCGCGCGCCGCGAGCATCCCGTGGACGTCGTCGGGGTTGGTCTCCGGACGCACGAGGATGACCGCCTCCCCTTTGCCCCCGAGTTCGGCCGCGGTGTCGGGATCGAAGACGGCCTTGCCGGTCGCCGCGCCCGGGGAGGCGTTGAGGCCGCGCGCCAGCAGCTTGCCCTCGCGCTCGGCGACGCCCTTGTCGTCGGGATCGAACCGCGGCAGCAAGAGCTGGTAGATCTGCTCGGGCTCGACCCGCAGCAGCGCCTCGTCCTTCGTGATGAGCCGCTCGCGCGCCATGTCGACCGCGGCCTTGACCGCCGCCTGCGCGGTGCGCTTGCCGCTGCGCGTCTGCAGCATCCACAGCCTGCCGCGTTCGACCGTGAACTCGAGATCCTGGATGTCCTTGTAGTGGCGCTCGAGCATCTGCGCCACCTTGAGGAACTGCTTATACACGCCGGGCATCTCGTTCTGCATCTGGCTGATCGGATGCGGGGTGCGGATGCCGGCGACGACGTCCTCGCCTTGGGCGTTCGGCAGGTACTCGCCGTACAGCCCCTTGTCGCCCGTCGCGGGGTTGCGCGTGAAGGCGACGCCTGTCGCGCTGTCCTCACCCATGTTTCCGAAGACCATCGCCTGTACGTTCACCGCGGTGCCGAGGTCGTGCGGGATCTTGTTGAAGTTCCGGTAGTCGATCGCGCGGCGTCCGTTCCACGAGTCGAAGACCGCGCGGATGGCCATCTCGAGCTGCTCCCACGGGTCGACCGGAAACGTGAGGCCGGTCTCGTGCCGGATCAGATCCGTGAACCGGGCGGACAGCGAGCGCAAATCCGCCGCCGGGAGATCGGTGTCGAGCTTCGCCCCGACACGCTGCTTCTGCTCCTCGATGAGCTGCTCGAACTTCTGGCCCGGCACGTCGAGCACGATCTTCCCGAACATCTGCGCGAACCGGCGGTAGGCGTCCTCGGCAAACCGCTCGTCGCCGGTGAGGGCCGCGAGCCCGCGCACCGTGTCGGAGTTGAGGCCGAGGTTGAGCACCGTGTCCATCATGCCCGGCATGGAGAACTTCGCGCCCGACCGCACCGAGACGAGAAGCGGGTTCTTCGGATCGCCGAACCGCTTCCCCATCCTGCGCTCGACCGTGGCGAGCGCCCGCCGCACCCCGTCCATGAGCCCCGGCGGAAACGTCTTGCCGTGCGCGAGGTACGAGTTGCACACTTCGGTGGTAATCGTAAAGCCGGGCGGCACCGGCAGGCCCACCCGGCTCATCTCGGCCAGCCCGGCGCCCTTGCCGCCGAGCAGTTCGCGCATCGAAGCGTTGCCCTCTTCAAACAGCCAGATCGCCTTCGCGCCCAGGTGGCCGCGCGCCGCGCGGCCCGCCGGGCGGCGTGTCCCAGGTCCTTTCGGCCGAGCGGCCCCCCGCCGCGGTTTCGTGCCGAGACGAATAGCCATTACGGGATCACCTCGCGTAGAAATGTGCGGCCAGTCATGCTTGGGAGACAGCCGCCTGCTTTCCTTCAGCCCGTGTATCGGCTACCACCAGTTTGGACAGATCCGCGATCGGCCGGACGAGCCGCACGACGTGCGCCAGCAGGCCGAGGCGGTTGCGGCGGACCGCTTCGTCTTCCGCCATCACCAGCACGTCCGTGAAAAGCCGGTCGACCGGCCCCGCAAGCGACGCGAGCCGCCGGAGATTCCGTTCGTAGTGCGCCGCGAGGTCCTTCGGCGCCGCGGCCCCCCGCGGCGGGCGCCCGTCGCCGGCCCGCGGTGCGGACGCCGCCCGGATCGCGTCGAGCAGCGCCCGCTCCGCCGGCGCCGTCAGCAGATCCTCGCGGACCTCGGCGTCGAAGCCGGCCGGCACGATGCGGGCCGCGCGGTCGAGCGCCGTATACGTCTTCGCAAACTCGGCCGTCCGCCGGAACACCCACAGCGCGCGCGCGCGCGCGGCCGCGTCGGGCGGTAAATCGATCCCCGCGGCGAGCGCGGCGTCGACGGTATCGTAGCTGATCTCCTCATCGATGAGCGCGGCCCGCAGCCGCTGGCGCACCAGGTCCCGAACCGCCTCGAGCACCCGCGCCCGGCTTGCCGGGTCCGCCACAGCGTATCCGTCGAGGACGGCCCCCGTCAGATCCGGGATCGTGACGGACCAATGCCGGTCGAGCAGAATCGTGACGATCGCGTTGGCCGCGCGGCGCAGCCCGTACGGGTCCTGGGACCCGCTCGGCACGAGGCCGGCCGACAGCGCCCCGGCCAGCGTGTCGGCGTGGTCGAGAAGCGCAAGGCGCGCCCCGACCGCCGTGCGGGGCAGCACGCCGCCCCGGGGCAGATACTGCTCCCGGACACCGGCGGCCACCGCCTCCGGCTCGCCGTCGAGCGCGGCATACAGGCCGCCCACGATCCCCTGCAACTCCGGCAGTTCGCGCACGACCTGGGTCACGAGGTCCGCCTTGGCGAGATGCGCGGCGCGCGCCAGCGCCCGCGCCTCCGCGGGCCCGTCGCCGAGCCACACCGCGAGGCGCGTTGTAAGTTGCTCGAGCCGCGCCGTCTTGGCCGCCATCGTCCCGAGCGGCTCGAGGAACGTCACGTCGTCGAGCATCGGTATGCGCGCCTCGAGCGGCTCGCGGCGGTCCTCCTCGAAGAAGAAGCGGGCGTCGCCGAGGCGTGCCCGCAGCACCCATTCGTTGCCTTCGCGCACGCCGTCGAGGTTGCGGGTCCCGCCGTTCCGCAGCGCGACGAACGCCGGCAGGAGCGTGCCGTCCCGGTCTTCGACCGCGAAGTACTTCTGGTGGTGCTGCATCACCGTGATCAGGATCTCCCGCGGCAGCGCCAGAAACGGCGGGTCGAACCGGCCGGCGAGCACCGTCGGCCACTCGACGAGTTGAACGCTCTCGTCGAGCAGGTCGGGGTCGAGAATCGGCCGCCCGCCCGCGCCGCGCGCCGCGCGCCGGATCCCCGCGGTGATGCGGCGGCGGCGCGCTTCCGGATCCACCATGACGCGGGCGGTGCGCATCGCGGCTTCGTACCCCTCCGCCGACGCGACGGCGACAAGGCCGGGGTGCAGCGCGCGGTGCCCCGCGGTCTCGCGGCCGGCGGACACCCCGGCGAACCTCAGCGGAACAACGTCCTCGCCAAGCAGCGCCACGATCCACCGCACGGGCCGCGAAAACCGGGTCGTCCCGGCGCCCCACCGCATCGCCCGCGGGAAGGAGAGCCGGCCCGCGAGCGCCGGTAGGCACTCCGCCAGCGCCGCCGCGGAGTCCCCGCCCGCCTCGCGCCGCACCGCGTAGACGTACTCGCCCTGCGGCGTGCTCCGCCGCTCAAGCGCGCCGACGTCGATGCCCTGCGCGCGGGCGAAGCCCTCCGCCGCCGGAGTCGGCCGCCCGTCGGGTGCGAACGCGACGCGCACCGCCGGCCCCCGGATCTCGCGAACCAGATCCCGCAGGCGCAGCCCCACCCGCTCGACGATCAGCACCAGGCGGCGGGGGGTCGCGTACGCCCGCAAGTCCCCGGCGTCGAGGCGCGCCTCCTCGAGCGCCGGCCCCGCCAGCTCTCGAAGCTGTCGAATGCCGTCCCACGCCGCGGACGGCGGCAGCTCCTCGGTGCCGATCTCCAAGACGAGGCGCTTAGACTGTGGCGGCATGCGTACCCCCGCGCAGCAGCGGCCATCGCAGCGACTCGCGCTGCGCGAGGTAGCGCTCCGCGCACCCGCGCGCGATCACCCGGCAGCGGCCGAGGAGGCTCGCGCGCTCGGCGACGCCGACCGCGCCGCGGGCATCGAGGAGATTGAAGAGGTGCGAGCACTTCAGCAACTGCTCGTACCCGGGCAGGACGAGGCCCTCTTCGAGCAGCCGGCGCCCCTCCCGGTCGTACGCGTCGAAGAGCGAGCGGAGCGTCGAGATGTCCGCCACGTCAAACGCGTGCTTCGAGTGCTCCACCTCCTCCTCGCGCCGGACCTCGCCGTACGTGATGCCCTCGGTCCACACGAGGTCGTAGACGCTCGCCTTGCGCTGAACGAACTGGGCAATCCGCTCCGTGCCGTAGGTCAGCTCAGCGGACACAAGCGGCAGATCGAGCCCGCCGACCTGCTGGAAATACGTAAACTGGCTGATCTCCTGCCCGTCGAGGAATACCTGCCAGCCCACGCCCCAGGCGCCGCCGGTGGGCCATTCCCAGTTGTCTTCGAGAAACCGGAGGTCGTGATCGCGCGGCCGGATGCCCGCGGCGCGAAGGCTTTGGACGTAGAGATCCTGCACGTCGTCCGGCGACGGCTTCAGGATCACCTGGTACTGATAATGCTGGTAGAGGCGGTTCGGATTCTGCCCGTACCGGGCGTCCGCCGGACGGCGGCTCGGCTGCACGTACGCCGCGCGCCACGGCTCGGGACCGAGCGCGCGGAGGAACGTCGCCGGATGCATCGTCCCGGCGCCGACCTCAACATCATAGGGTTGCGCGATCACGCAGCCCTGCGATGCCCAGAATCGCTCCAGGCTGATGAGGAGTTCTTGAAACGTCACGCGGGTGCGGCTATCCGATGCCGAGCGGCTCTTCTTCGCGCACTCTCCGGAACGACGGCAGCTGCGTCAGCATGCTGGCGAGCGCGAACGCCGCGAGCCCGGCCGCGGCCCAGGTGAGCGGCATTTCCAGCACCTTGTCATCGGTGTGGAAGCGCACCACGCCGGGCCTTCCGTTGCGGACGACGCCCTGCGCCTCCTCCATCGCCGATCCGAAGTGGATCAGCGCCCGCTTCGCCCGTTCGAGATCGACTTCCATGGGACCACCTCCGCGTCTATCTTACCACGGCCCGCCTGACGAAGCCGCGCGATCACGGCGGGGGCGCGCAGGCGGCCGTCGAGGTGGTATTCCAGGTGCGCCTGCACCAGCGCGGCCAGCGCCCGTCGCTGACGCTCCGGGACGCGGAGGCGCCGCGCGTGCTCGGCGGTGCCGCGGAGGAGGTAGGCGCCGGTCGCGAGCACACCCGGCGCGACCCGGACGGCCGACGTCTCACCGGCCGCGCACGCGGGGCACAACGCGCCGCCCGCGGCCGGGCTGAACGCCCATCCGGCGCCCCCTCGCGCCGCGGGGACCGCGTCCGGATCGCCCGACGGGGCGCCGGACGGCAGCGCGCGGCCGCAGGCCAGGCAGCGGTCCAACTCCGGACGGTAGCCGAGGCTGTCGGCGAGGCGCAGCGAGAACCACAGCGCGTAGACCTCGGCCTCGTCTTCGCCCGCGGTATCGATCACGCCGAGCGCGTCCACGAGCGCCGCGAAGACCTCGGCATGGCGGTCCCGTTCCGGGAGAAACCGGTCGACCAGCTCCGCCACGTAGGCGGCATAGGCGCTCCGCAGCAGGTCCTGCTGCAGCCCGGCAAAGGACCGGACGACTTCCGCCTGGGCGACGACGTCGAGCGTGCGGCCGCGCGCCAGCAGAAATCGGCCTTCCGTATACGGCTGGACCCTGCCGGCGAGGCGGCTCGTCGTCTTGCGCACGCCGCGGGCGGAAACACGCAGTTTGCCGTACTCCAGAGTGAACAGCGTCAACACCCGGTCGGCTTCGCCCACGGGCTGGTGCCGAAGAACGACGGCTGCGACTTTATAAACCGGCATGACGCAGTCGACGGCGACCGCCGGACGGCGCGCGTGTACGAAGACTCGGACGCGCGCGTTGCGGCCTCGCCGCTTGTAGGTTCCGGGCGCCGAACGGATGCGGCAACAGGTCCGCGAACGTCACGACGGCCGGCGCGGATCCCTCCGCGGCGATCACGACCGTGCGCACGCCGAATTCGGCCATCACCTGGCGGCAGGCGCCGCAGGGCGAGATGCCGGCGGCTCCCGCGATCGCCACGGCCCGAATGCGCACGTGCCCGGCCGCGGCGGCCGTCTGCATCGCGACCCGCTCCGCGCACTGGGTAAGCCCGAACGACGCGTTCTCGACGTTCGCGCCGGCGTAGATCGATCCGTCCGAGGTGAGGGCCGCCGCGCCGACGGGAAAACGTGAATACGGCGCGTACGCCCGCGCGCGGGCCGCGCGGGCGGCGCGGATCAACGGACGGTAATCGGGAGAGCGGTGAACCATGCACACTCCTCGAACGGCGGCGAGATCGGTCAGGGATTCGCTGATGGGGGTCCGCGTCCTGTGCGACACCCCCCCCGGTCCGGGCCGCCTTCGCGGACTCCTGCTGCGGGGAGCGCCGCGCCCCGGCCGCGAAGTGTGCCGTATGACCCCCGCCGACGCCCGCACCGCGCATCCTTTTTATATGTACGAGGCCATGCGGGAACAGCCCGACGCATTCGCGGCGGTGGCCGGCCGCACCGCGGCCGCGGCCGAAGCCTGCGCGCCCCGCCTCGCCGCCTGCGACCGCCTCTATTTCGTCGGGATCGGCACCTCGTATCATGCCGCGCTGACGGCCGAGTATCTGATGCGGAGCTACGGCGGGATGCCCGTGTACGCGGCGCACGCCTTCGACTTTGCGCTCTACGGTCCGACGCTCGGCCCCCGGGACGGCGTGATCACGGTCACGCACCGCGGTACGAAGCGGTACACTCGTGACGCGCTGGTACGGGCGAGGAAGGCCGGTTCTCCAACCGTGGTGGTAACCGGCGACGGTCCCGAAGATCGCGCGGTCGCAGACGTGGTCATCCAGACCGTGGCGCAAGAGCGTTCGGCGACGCACACGGTGAGCTACGCCGGCGCGGTGGCCGCGTTGGGGGTCCTCACGGCGCAGATCGGCGCAGCGCGCCGGGCGCGGCCTGTGCTCGACGCCGCGGTGCTCAAGACTACCGTCCCGGGGGCGCTGCGGGGAGCGCTCGCCCTCGAACCGCAGATCGCCGACCGGGCGCGCGGCCTCGCGTCGAGCCCGCGCATCTGGCTTGTCGGAGGCGGGCCGGGCGCCGTCGCCGCCACCGAAGGCGCGCTGAAGATCAAAGAGACCTCCTACGCCACGGCGGAGGGGATGAGCGCGGAGGCGATGTTGCACGGTCCGTTCCAATCGACCGAACGCGAGGATCTGTTCATCCTCATCGCTCAGGCCGGCGCCGCCCAGCCCCGCGTCACGGACGTGGCGGCGGCGGTGCAGGAGATCGGCGCGAAGTTGATCGTGGTCGACGACGGAACGGCGTCGATCGCGGGCGGCGGCGTCACCGCGCGTTGGCGCGTGCCGGCCGTGCCCGAGCCGTTCACCGCGCTCACCTGCGCGGTGCCGCTGCAGCTGTTCTCGTACCACCTCGCCCTCGCCCGCGGCACGAACCCCGACAGCTTTCGCCTCGACGACCCGAGGTTTCGCGCGGCCTACCGCCGCGTCGCGCTCTAAGCTCCGGCGACCGACGACCGGCCGTCAGGCCGTGCCCGGCGTCCGGCCCGAGACTTCGGCCTCCTGCGGCGCCGGCGGCGCGGTCTGGCGCGTGATCCGCACCTTGGTGATGCGCTGGCCGAGGGCGCGTTCGACGCGCAGCTCGGCGCCCGCGAGGGAGACCGTTTCGCCCTGTACCGGGACGTGCCCGGCGAGCGCGTAGACGAGCCCGCCGATCGTATCGACGTCCTCCGTCGGCAGCTGCAGTCCCAGGATCTCGTTGACTTCGTCGATGTGCGTCCGGCCGTTGACAACGGCCGTCCGGTCGTCGATCAGCTGAATGGGCTTCTCCTCGAGATCGTACTCGTCCTGAATCTCGCCGACGATCTCTTCCAGCAGGTCTTCCATCGTGACGACCCCGGCGGTCCCGCCGTATTCGTCGACGACGATCGCCATGGAGATCTTCCGGCGCTGCATCTCGCGGAACAGCTCGTCCACCTTCTTCGCGTCGGGCACGAAGAACGGCGGGCGCTGCATCTCGCCGACGGTTTGGTCGAGGCGGCCCTGGCGGAGGGCCGGCAGCAGGTCGCGGACGTAGACGACGCCGACGATGTGGTCGACGCTGCCCTCGTACACGGGCAGCCGCGAGTGGCCGGACTCCATCATCAGGCCGAGCGCTTCGTTGATCGCGGCCTTCGCCTGCACGGCGACGATGTCGACGCGCGGCCGCATTACCTCGCGCACGAGCGTGTCGCCGAATTCGAAGATCGAGTGGATCATCTCGCGTTCCTCTTCCTCGATGACCCCCTCTTCCTCGCCGACCTGGACGAGGAACCGCAGCTGATCCTCCGTCACCAGGGGCGCGTGCGGCGTGATCGCGCCGCCGAACGGCCGGACGACCGCCGTCCCGGCCAGCGACAGGAGGCGCACGAGCGGCGTCAGCACAAGGCTGACCGCCCGCACCGTGCCGGCGACGTTGAGCGCGAACCGGTCGGCGTAGCGCACCGCGAGCGTCTTCGGTGCGATCTCGGCGAGAATCAGCACGAGCGCGGTCGCGCCGATGAAGGCGACGATCTCTCCCGCCCGGCGGCCGAGCAGGCTGAGAGCGATCGACGTCGCAACGACAGAGGAGCCCACGTTGGCGATTGTGTTACCGGCCAGCAGGGTCGTCAGCAGGTGGCCGGGGTGCTCCAGCAGCTGGTGCGCGAGGCGGGCCCGGCGGTCGCCGGCGTCGCGCATCCGGCGCAGCGTGAGCCGGCTCGCGGCAAACAGCGCGGTTTCCGCGGCGCCGAAGAACGCACCGCAGAGAATGAGGAACGCGAGGAGGGCAAACCGGAGGCCCAACGGCGCCTACCCTTCAGCCCCGGCGCCCGCGGGGGCGCGCCGGGACGGTAACCGGCGAAAACGCGGAGCCGCTAATGGAATTATCGTATCCAATGACGCAATTATACCATCCGGCGCCCTGGCGGCTTACGCGTCCGCGGTGCGGCCGCGGACGGCCAGTACGAACGCGGTCAGGCACGCGGCGCCGAGCGCCGCGGCCGTCCGCCCGGGGAGCGGCGTTCCCGGCCACGCGCGGCCAACCAAGATGAACGCCGCGAGCGCGACCGCGGCGCCGGACGCCACGAGCACCGCCGCGGCCGACACGTCCTTGATCGCCGCCGCGCGCGGATCGTAGCGCGGAGACACGAGGTCCGTGAGCATCTCGATCGACGTGTTGACGAGCTCGGCGGCGAGTACGAGCCCGATCGCCCCGGTCAGCAGCGCCAGCTCCACCGCCGAGCAGCCCGCCGCCGCCCCGCCGAGCAGCACGAACCCCGCGATCGCGATGTGCGTCCGCAGATTGGGATGCCGCCGGGCCGCGTAGGCGGCGCCGCCCGCGGCGATCCTGATCGCCGCCGCGAACGAACGTGGCGCCGGAGCGGCGCGGTCCGCCGCCTGATCGCCCGCCGGTTCTCTCACCGGGGGCCCCGGGCGGGGTCGCGGCCGTCAGCGGCGCCGAGGATCGTGTCGAGCAGCTCCTTCTGCCGCGCCCACATCACCGAGGCGGCGGCCTCGGTTTCGTCATCGTAGCCGAGGAGGTGCAGCACGCCGTGGATCGCCAGCATCGCCACCTCGCGCCGCAGCGTCTGCTTGAATTGACGCGCCTGATCCCGGGCTCGCTGAACCGAAATCACAATGTCGCCGAGAACCGGCGGCTCCGCCTCCCCCCCACCCCGCGCCGCGCCGCCGGCGCCCGGGCCGCCGCCGTCGTCCAGGCGAAACGACAGGACGTCGGTCGCGTAGTCGCTGCCGCGGTACTCGCGGTTGAGCACGCGGATGTAAGCGTCGTCCACGAGAGCCACGCCGACGTCGGGCGGCGCGGGATAGCCCTGGAGGCGGAGAACCTGGACCACGACGTCGCGGACGAACTTCGGGTCCACGAAGATGCCTTGGAGATTCGTAACGATGACGTCCATCGCGTGCGTCGCGTGGACGTTTCTGTCCGTCCGGACGCGACCCCTTCGGCCGCCTAGGGCGCGCCGCCCTCCATCACGCGCCGCAGCATCGCGAGGAGGCGCGGCCGTCCGGCGCGGCGCCGCGGCACGATGAGGATCGTGTCGTCGCCGGCGATCGTGCCGACCGCGGCCGGCCACTGCATCTCGTCGATCGCGGCGGCCACGGCGTTCGCCCGTCCGGTCAGGGTGTGGACCACGACGAGGTCCTCCCCGGCGTCCACCGACAGCACGTACTCCGTGACCGCGTGCTGGAGGCGCCGCAGCACGTCCGCCGGCGACGGCCGCTCAGGCGCGACGTACTGCGACCGTCCGTCGGACAGCGGAATCTTGACGAGCCCCAGACGCTTGATATCGCGGGAAACGGTGGCCTGCGTCACGGCGAGGCCCTCGCGGCGCAGCCGCTCGACCAGGTCGTCCTGGGTCTCGATCGCGTGCCGGCCGAGGATCTCGCGGATGCGGCGCTCGCGCTCGGTACGCGTCGCTTCGCGGCGGGCAGGCGCCATCGTTACTCCGGTGGACCGCCTTTCGGCGGACTCGCCGGCAACGATGTCGTCGAAGCCGACGCACCGCCGCCCGGGGCGGGCGGCCCGGCCGCCGGACGGGCGGCGGCGGGTGGCGCGATTTCCCGTTCCGCCGGAACGGCCGGGAGCGACGACAGCCAAGACAGCGTGCGCGCGACCGCGCCGCGGGCGGCCTGCGTCTGCTCGGCGACCCGCTCGGGCGCGGTGCCGCCTTCCGACCGCTTCGACGCGACCGCGCCGGCGGGAGTCGTCAGCTCGCGGACGTCGTCGCCGAGCATTGGGCTGATCCGCCGGTACTCCTCGGGCGACAGTTCCCACAGTTCGCGGCCGCGCTCCTGCGCATAGAGCACGACGCGGCCGACCAGCTCGTGCGCGTCGCGGAACGGCATGCCGCGGCGCGCGAGGTAGTCGGCGAGCTCGGTGGCGCCCATCAGGCCGCCCCGCAGGTGCGCGGAGATGCGCCCGGTGTCGAACCGGACGCCGTTCAGCACGATGCCCATCACCTGCAGGCTCCCCTGCGCGGTGTCCACAGCGTCGAACACCGCCTCCTTGTCTTCCTGCAGGTCGCTGTTGTAGGCGAGCGGCAGTCCGCGAAGCACAGCCAGGATGGCGGTGAGGTCGCCGAGCACGCGCGCGGCCTTGCCGCGCACGAGTTCCGCGGCGTCCGGGTTCTTCTTCTGCGGCATGATGCTGCTGCCGGTGCTGATCGTATCCGAGAGCTCGACGAAGCCGAACTCCGACGTCGCCCAGAGCACGATCTCCGCGGCGAGCCGCGACAGATGCGACATCAGAAGCGACGCGGCCGCAATGAATTCGACCGCGAAATCGCGGTCCGCCGTCGCGTCGAGGCTGTTCTCCGCCACGCGGGAGAAGCCGAGCAGCGAGGCGACCAGCCGGCGGTCGATCGGATACGAGGTGCCGGCGAGGGCCGCCGCGCCGAGCGGCAGGACGTCCGTGCGCGCGAACACCTCCCGGAGCCGCTCCGTGTCGCGCTGCAGCATCCACACGTACGCCAGGAGGTGGTGCGCGAGCAGCACGGGTTGGGCGCGCTGCATGTGCGTGTACCCGGGGATGATCACCGACGGGTGGGCCTCGGCCAGCATCAGCAGCACCTGCTGCAGCGCCGCGGTCCGGCCGACGAGCGTCACGATCTCGCCCTTCAGGTACACCCGCAGATCGGTCGCCACCTGGTCGTTGCGCGACCGCGCCGTGTGCAGGCGCCCCGCGACGTCGCCGAGACGCGTGCGCAGCCGGGCCTCGACAAACGAGTGAATGTCCTCGGCGCCCTCGATGTCGACGATGCCCGCGTCGATCTCTTGAATCAGCTCGCGGAGGCCGCGGACCAGCTCCGTCGCCTCGGCCGGCTCGATGATCCCGCACCGGCTCAGCATCGTGGCGTGGGCGATGCTGCCGAGAATGTCGGCGCGGTACAGCCGGCGGTCGAACGGCAGCGACGTCGTGAACGCGGCGACCTTGGGATCGACCGCGCCTCGGAACCGGCCGCCCCACATCCGGGCGCCGGCCTCGTCCGCCGGCAGTTCACCGCCCGTGTCGTCTCCCCCGCGGCCGCGCGGCCGCTTATTCACGTCAAGCCCTCAACGGCGGGGCCGCCCCCCGCCCTGTTGCGCCGATCCCGCCGGGATCTCGAGGGAGATCGGGGATTCGTCGCGGGTGGACTCCGGATTCGCCGCCGCGTACACCCGGGTCGGCAGACCGAAGAGCCGGATGAACCCTTCCGCGTCCTTCTGATCGTAACCCGCGCCGCGGCCAAACGTAGCGAGATCGTAGCTGTACACCGACCGCGCAGCGCGGCGCCCCACGACCGTCGACGTCCCCTTGTAGAGCTTCACCCGCACCGTGCCCGTAACGGTCCGCTGCGTCGAGGCGACGAAGGCGTCGAGGGCCCGGCGCAGCGGCGAATACCACTGGCCGTAGTAGACGAGCTCCGCGTAGCGTGGGGCGACCAGCTCCTTGAAATGCTGCGTCTCCCGGTCGAGGGTGATCGTCTGCAGGTGATGGTGGGCCTCGACCAGCACCGCCCCGCCGGGCGTCTCGTACACGCCGCGGCTCTTCATCCCGACGAGCCGGTTCTCGACGATGTCCACCCGGCCGACGCCGTGCGCGCCGGCCCGCTTGTTGAGCGACGCGACCAACTCGACCGCGTCGAGCTGCCGGCCGTCGATCGCCACCGGCGTCCCGGCCTCGAAGCCGATTTCCACGTACTCGGGCGCGTCCGGCGCCCTCGCCGGATCGACGGTCAACCGGAACATGTCCGCCGGCGGCTCCGCCCACGGGTCCTCGAGGATGCCCGCCTCGTAGCTCTGGTGCCACAGGTTGCCGTCCATGCTGTAGGGCTTCTCGTGCGTCACCGGCACCGGTACGCCGTGGGCGCGGGCGTAGTCGATCTCTTCCTCACGGGAGCCGAGCGACCACTCGCGGACCGGCGCGATCACCGCGAGCCGAGGCGCCAGCGCCTGGTAGGTCAGCTCGAACCGGACCTGGTCGTTGCCCTTCCCGGTGCAGCCGTGGGCGAGGGCGTCGCACCCTTCGGCCACGGCGGCTTCGACCTGCACCCGCGCGATCAGCGGCCGCGCCATCGACGTGCCGAGGAGGTAGCGGCCCTCGTAGATCGCGTCCGCCCGCAGGACGGGCCAGATGTAATCCGTCACGAAGATCCGCCGCACGTCGACGACGTGGACCGCGTCCGCGCCGCTGCGCCGCGCCTTGTCCTTCACCTGGTCGAAGTCGTCGCCCTGGCCGACGTCGGCGACGACGGCGACGACGCGCACCCCCGGATACCGCTCCTTGAGCCACGGGATGATGACGGAGGTGTCGAGCCCGCCGCTGTACGCCAGTGCGATGTTCTTGGGCTGCGCCATCAGCGTGCTCCTCAGCCGGCCGACGCCGGGGCTTTGGCGGCGGCCGCCACATCCGCCAGCGCCGCGCCGAACAGCTCGATCGCCCGATCCACGTCCGCGCGCGTCGCGATGAGCGGCGGTACGAAGCGGATCGACGTGGGCCGCACGTTGTTGACGAGGAGGCCCCGCGCCATGCACGCGGCGACCACTTGGTCCGCCGGCACCGTGATCTCCACCGCGACCATGAGCCCGCGGCCGCGGACCTCCGTCACGGCCGGCGTCTTCTTCGCCAGGTCGCGCAGGCGGCCCATGAAATAGGCGCCGGTGTCCTGCGCGTTGTCGACGAGGCCTTCGGCCTCGATCGTCTCGATCACCGCGAGGGAGGCGGCGCAGACGAGCGGGTTGCCCCCGAACGTGGTGCCGTGGGTACCCGGCTGCAACGCCTGCATGATCTCCTCGCGCGCGATCACCGCGCCGATCGGCACGCCGCCGCCGAGGCCCTTCGCGAGAGCCAGGATGTCCGGCATGACGCCGGCGTGCTGGTACGCAAACCAGCGGCCCGTGCGGCCGAAGCCGGTCTGGATCTCGTCGAGCACGAGCAGCAGGCCCTTCGCGTCGCACAGCCGCCGCAGGCCGGTGAGGTAGGCGTCGTCCGCGGGGTTGATGCCGCCCTCGCCCTGCACCGGCTCCATCAGCACGGCGGCGGTCTTCGGACCAACCGCGCGCTCGACGGCGCCCAGATCGTTGAACGGCACCTCCACGAACCCCGGCACGAGCGGCTCGAAGCCCTCGTGGTACTTCGGGTTCATCGTCGCCGACAGCGCGCCCATCGTCCGGCCGTGGAAGCTGTGGCCGCCGACGATGATCTCGTACACGTCCGCGCCGCGGCGGGCGCGGCCGGCCTTGCGGGCGAGCTTGATCGCGGCCTCCGCGGCCTCTGCGCCGCTGTTGCAGAAGAACACCCGACCGTCCGGGATCCCGGCCACTCCGATGAGCCGCTCGGCAAGGCGCGCCTGCTCCGCAATCAGGTACAGGTTCGAGACGTGGACGATGCGGGCGGCCTGCTCCTGGATGGCGGAGACGAGCCGCGGGTGCGAGTGCCCGAGGACGTCGACCGCGATGCCGGCGACGAAATCGAGATACTCTTTACCCTCCACGTCCCAGAGACGCATTCCGCGCCCCTCGCGGAACGCGACCGGCGCCCGGCGGTAGTTGGGGGCCAGCACCCGCGCGCTCAACTGTGCGACCTCGCGATTCGTCATGGTCTCCCTCCTACGGGGTCAGCATCGTGCCGATGCCGCGTTCGGTGAACAGCTCCACGAGGAGCGCGTGCGGCACGGTTCCGTTGATGATGTGCGCGCTCGGCACGCCGCCGCGGATCGCGTCGAGGCAGGCCGACACCTTCGGGATCATACCGCGGCTGATCGTGCCGTCCCGGATCATCGATTCCGCGTCGGCGGTCCGCAGCTCGGACAGCAGCGTCTTGGCCTCGTGGTCCCGGTACACGCCGTCGACGTCGGTCAGCAGGATGAACTTGCTCGCGCCGACGGCGACGGCGAGCGCGCCGGCCGCGGTGTCCGCGTTCAGATTGTAGCTCGTCCCGTCCTGGCCGATGCCGATCGACGCGATCACGGGGATGTAGCCGTCCGCGCTCACCGTGCGCACGAGCGCCGGGTCGACCGCCGCCACCTCGCCGACCTGGCCGAGGTCGACGTTCGACTCGTACTTCCGCGCGAGCAGCATCCGTCCGTCCTTGCCGCTCAGGCCCACCGCCCTGCCGCCGGCCTGCGTGATCACGGAAACGAGCGACTTGTTGGCGCGGCCGGCGAGGACCATCTCGACGACCTCCATCGTCTCCGCGTCCGTGACCCGCAGCCCGTGCACGAACTTGGACGGCTTGCCGAGCCGCTCGAGCATGCGGGTAATCTCGGGCCCGCCGCCGTGTACGAGCACCGCGTTGATGCCGGCGCCCTTCAGCAGCACGAGGTCTTCGGCGATCGTCGATCGGCCGGCGACGTCCAGCACGCTGCCGCCGAATTTCACGACGACGGTCTTGCCCTTCCAGGCGCTCACGTACCCGAGGCCCTGGGCGATCACGCCGCCGGCCAGCGCGGCCTCGCCGGCCGCGAGCATCGGAGTGCGGCTCATGAGCTCATTCGACCCCGCATGCGCCGCCCGGCAGGTGCCACGCCGCGAACCTCCCTCACGTAAGATAGTCGGCGTTTTCCTTCACGTACTGCTCCGTGAAGTCGCACGTCCACATCGTCGTCTCGCCCCGGCCGAGCCCGAGATCGACGACCACCGTAATCGTATCGCCGGCCATGTAGCGCGCGACCTCGGCGAGGCTCTCCGGCTCCCCCGCCGGGCCGCCGCGGTCCGCGACCAGCACGGGGCCGATGCGGACCGACATCCGCTCCGGCTGCACCTCCGCGCCCGACCCGCCGACCGCGACGAAGATCCGGCCCCAGTTCGGCGAGCGGCCGTAGATCGCGGTTTTGACGAGCGGCGACAGCGCGACCGCCCGCGCCGCCTTGTAGGCGTCCTCCTCGCTCTGCGCGCCGCGCACGGTCACCTCGATCAGCTTGGTGCCGCCCTCGGCGTCCCGCGGGATCATCCGCGCGAGGTCCGTCGCGCACGCGGTGAGGGCCGCCTGGAACGCGTCGAGCGCCTCCCCGGGCTCGGTGATCTCGGGCGCGCCGGCCTCGCCGTTCGCCAACAGCAAGATCGTGTCGTTGGTGCTCTGATCGCCGTCGACGGTGACGCGGTTGTAGGAGACCTCCGCGGCCCGCCGAAGAGCGGCCTGGAGCAGCGGCGGCGCGACGGCGGCGTCGGTCGTCAGCACCGTGAGCGTGGTCGCCATCTGCGGGTGGATCATCGCCGCGCCCTTCGTCATGCCGCCCACCGTGACGGCTTGGCCGGCGATCGCCACCTGCACCGCGGCCGCCTTCGGCACCGTGTCGGTCGTCATGATCGCCTCCGCGGCGGCGCCGCCGTCGGGGCTCAACTGCCGCACGGCCTCGGGAATCCCGCGGCGGACCGCCTCCATCGGCAGCAGCCGGCCGATCACCCCGGTGCTGCAGACGTACACGAGGTCCTCCGCGACGCCGAGGCTCTGGGCCGTGAGTTGAGCCATCTCCCGCGCGTCGCGCATGCCCTGCTCGGCGGTGCAGGCGTTCGCATTCCCGCTGTTCAGCACGACGGCCTGTCCGCGCCCCGAGCGGATGCGCTCCATGTCGAGCAGCACCGGCGCGGCCTTGACCTTGTTCGTGGTAAAGACGCCGGCGGCCGCGGCCGGCACGCGCGAGAAGACCAGCGCGAGATCTTTCTTCTGCGGCTTGATCCCGCAGTGCACACCCGAGGCGATGAAGCCCTGCGCGGACGTCACGCCCCCCTGCACCAACCGCGTCACCGTGCCCGCCATGCCGCCTCCCTCTCCGTCCCTACGGGTACAGCGCGGGCGTCCTAAGGCCCGCCTCCTCGGGAAACCCGCACATCACGTTGAGGTTCTGGACCGCGAGCCCGGCGGCGCCCTTGCCCAGGTTGTCGAGCGCCGCCATCGCGATGAGCGTCTGCGTGCGGCCGTCCACCCGCGCGGCCAGGTCGCAGTAGTTGCTGCCGAGCGTCGCCTTGGTCTGCGGCAGCGCGCCGTCCGGCAGCACGCGGACGAACGGCTCCCCCTCGTACGCCTGACTCAAGATGACCTGGGCCGCGGCCGCGTCCGCCGGGCGCGCGAGCCGCGCGTAGGCCGTGACCAGGATGCCGCGCGTCATCGGCGCGAGGTGCGGGACAAACGTCACGCGCACGGGGCCGCCGGCCGGGCCGGACAGCTCCTGCTCGATCTCCGCGGTGTGGTTGTGCGTCGCAACCGAGTACGGCCGCAGGTCTTCGTTGGTCTCGGAATACCCGAACCCGCCGCCGACGCCGCCCCGGCCGGCTCCGGACACGCCCGACGCCGCGTTGACGACAATGCCCTCCGGTCGGATGAGACCCGCCTTGACGAACGGCACGAGCGCCAGCAACGCCGCCGCCGGATAGCAGCCGCAGTCGGCGACGAGCCGCGCCGCGCGGATCTTGTCCCGGTACAGTTCGGTGAGGCCGTAGACGGCCTCGGCGAGATACCGCGGCGCCGTGTGCTCGAATTTGTACCACACCGGGTACTGCCCGGGATCGCGGAGGCGAAAGTCCGCGGCCACGTCGATCACCCGCACGCCCCGCTCGAGCAGTTCGGGCACGAGCGCCATGGCCTTCCCGCTCGGCAGAGAGGCGATGACGACGTCCGAGTCCGCGGCGAGCGCCGCGGGGGCGGCCTCCTCGGTCACGAGGTCGACGAAGCCGCGCAGGTTCGGATAGAGGTCCGGGAGGCGCCGGCCCTTCTGCGTCTCGGCGGTCACGTGCGCGATGCGGACGTGGGGATGCGTGGCGAGGAGGCGCACCGCCTCCGCCCCGCCGTACCCCGACGCCCCGATCACGCTCACCCGAACGGCCACGACGGAATAATCATACACGGATATGAATAAAGTTGCAAGCAGGCCGTCCGGGGGCCGACACCGCCGCCCGCTCGGCGGCCGGTCCCGCTCCCGCGGGGGCGTCCGGGCCTCGGGCTAGCCGGCCTGACCGGCCTTGCGCTCGTCGAACACTTTTTTCGCCACCCGGAAGCCCTCCGCGGCGATCGGCACGCCCGCGTAGACGCCGGCCTGCAGCAGGATCTCCGCGATCTCGTTCTCGGTGACGCCGTTGTTGAGCGCGCCGCGCACGTGGACTTCGAACTCGTGCCAGCGAGCCAGCGCGCTCAGCATCGCCAGGTTGAGCATGCTGCGGGTCTTGAAATCCAGCCCGGGACGCACCCAGACCGTGCCCCAACAGTGTTCCGTCGTAAAATCGACAAAGTGCTGGTAGAACGGATCGACCTGCGCCTGGGCTTTGCCGCGATCGACGTATCCGCCGCCCAGCACCTGCCGGCGAATGCGCGCGCCTTCTTGGATCCGCTCCGCGTCGGTCAAGCGACTCACCGTCACCACCTCCCCGTCTCGCCGTGCCCTGTGTCGGCCGCCTTCGCGCCTCCTGGGAGGCTTCGCGCCCGGCGGGCCGAATGCTCCCTTCATGCATCCCGACGCCGAACGTCACCTGTTTCCCGCGATCGAACCCCACGCCGGCGGTCATCTGGCGCTCGACGGCCTGCACGAGATGTATTGGGAAGAGAGCGGCAACCCGAAAGGCGTTCCGATCGTGTTCGTCCACGGCGGGCCCGGCGGCGGCGCCGGCCCGTCGCACCGCCGGTTCTACGATCCCAACTTCTGGCGCATCATCGTCTTCGATCAGCGCGGGGCGGGCCGCTCCAAGCCGCTCGCGGAGATCAAGGACAATACCACGCAGCATCTGATCGGCGACATGGAGCGGCTGCGCGAATCGCGCGGGATCGATCGCTGGGCGGTGTTCGGCGGATCGTGGGGCTCGACGCTCACCCTGGCCTACGCCGAGACCCACCCCCAGCGCTGCCTCGGCCTCATCGTGCGCGGCATCTTCCTCGCCGAGTGGCCGGAGCTCGACTGGTTCATGACGGGGATGAAACTGTTCTCGCCGGTTGCCTGGAATGAATTTGCCGAAGCCTCGGGCCCGGGCCCCCGGGACGCGAAGAGCCTGCTCCAGCGATACCACGCCCTCCTCAACGACCCGAACCCCGAGGTGCGCGTGCGCGCGGCGCGCGTGTGGTCGCACTACGAGGCGCGGTGCACGACGCTGCTGCCCGATCCCGTGGCGGAGGCCGAGTCCGAGATCGACGCGAAGGCGCTGCCGGTCTCGCGCATCGAGAACCACTTCTTCGTGCACGACTGCTTCCTCGAGCCGGGGCAGCTGCTCCGCGACGTCGGGCGCATCCGCTCGATTCCGGGGACGATCGTGCAGGGACGCTGGGACCTCGACTGCCCGCCGTACACCGCGAATCGCCTGCACGAGGCGTGGCCGGAAGCCGAGTACATCCTCTGTCCGGACGCCGGCCACGTCGCGTTCGAGCCGTCGATCGCGAAGGAGTTGGTGGCGGCGGCGGAGCGCCTGAAGGGACGGCTCCGCGCCGGGCGCTAGAGGGGGGAAACCTCCATCGCCGCGTGCGGGGCCGGGATCTCGCCGGCCCTGATCGCGGCCAGCACGTCCAGGAACGCCTCGGCCGTGTCGAGCGAGGTGAAGCACGGCAGGTGGCGCTCGAACGCCGCGCGGCGCAGCGCGAACCCCGCGCGCCCCGGCGTGCGGCCGCGCGTCGGCGTGTTGAGCACCAGGCTGACCGCCCGCTCGTGCACGAGCCGCAGCGCGGTCTCGGGATCGCCGTTCTTGCTCACGTGGATCGCGTGCACCCCGTGCTCCGCGAGATACTTCGCCGTGTCGTCCGTCGCGTAGACCGTGAATCCGAGGTCGACGAACCGCCGCACAAGCCCGACGGCGCCCGCTTTGTCCCGGTCCGCGATGCTCGCGAGCAGCGCGCGCTGCTCCGGCATCTCGATCCCCGCGGCGACCAGCGCGCGGTAGAGCGCGCCGGGGAGGCTGCTGTTCTGCCCCATCACCTCGCCGGTCGAGGTCATCTCCGGTCCGAGCAGCACGTCGAGCTGGGCCATCTTCTCGCTGCTGAACACCGGCGCTTTCACCGACACGCGCGACGGCGCCGGCAGGCGCGTCACGCCGGGATATCCCAGGTCGGCGAGCGTGCGGCCGAGCATGACGTGCACGGCGAGCCGCACGAGCGGCGCCCCGGCGGCCTTGCTCACGAACGGGATCGTCCGGCTGGAGCGGAGGTTGGCCTCGAGCACGTAGACGCGGCCGTCCTTCACGACGAACTGGATGTTGAGGAAGCCGCGCACGCCGAGCGCGCGGGCGATCGCGACCGTAGCGTCGACGACCTGGTCGGTCTCGTCGGGGCTGAGATGCTGCGCCGGGAACACCGCGATGCTGTCGCCTGAATGCACGCCGGCGCGCTCGATGTGCTCCATGATGCCGGGCAGATACACCGCGTCGCCGTCGCTGACCGCGTCGACCTCGACCTCCGTCCCCTCGACGTAGGTATCGGTCAGCACGGGATGCGCCGGATCGGCCGCGAACGCCGACTCCAAGTACCGGGTGAGCTCGGCCGCGTTCGCCACGATCTCCATGCCCCGGCCGCCCAGCACGTAGGACGGCCGGACGAGCAGCGGGAATCCGACCCGTTCCGCCAGCGCGCGTCCCTCCGGCACCGACCGCACCGCGCCGCCGGCCGGGTGCGCGATCTCGAGGCGGCGCAGCAGCTCGTCGAACTTGCCGCGGTCCTCCGACGCGTCGAGCCCCTCGACCGGCGTGCCGAGCACGCGCACGCCGCGCGCGGCCAGCGGGCCGGCGAGGTTGAGGCCGGTCTGGCCCCCCACCTGCACGATCACGCCGTCGGCGCGCTCCCGCTCGATGACGTTCAGCACGTCCTCGACCGTCAGCGGCTCCACATACAGCCGGCTCGCGACGTCGAAGTCGGTGCTGACCGTCTCGGGGTTGTTGTTGATCAGCACCGCGTCGAGGCCGCCGTCGCGCAGCGCCTTCACGGCATGGACGCTCGAGTAGTCGAATTCGATCCCCTGCCCGATCCGGATCGGGCCGGAGCCGAGCACGACAATGCGGCGGCGCGGGCTGTCCGGCACCTCGTCCTCGCGGCCGTAGGTCGAGTAGAAGTACGGCGTCCGCGCCGGAAACTCGCCGGCGCAGGTGTCGACGACCTTGTACACCGGCCGGATGCCCTCGCGAAACCGGGTCTCGCGGACCGCCTCTTCGGTCGTGTCCCACGCCCGGGCGACGGCCGTGTCCGGCAGCCCCATGCGCTTCGCCGCGCGCAGGGTCTCGGGATCGCGCCGGCCGGGCAGCCTCAGCTGCACGCCGACGATGTTGGCGATCTTGTTGATGAAGAACAGATCCATGTGCGAGAGGTCGGCGATTTCCTGCGGCAGCATGCCGCGGCGGAGGCCTTCTGCGACCGCGAACAGCCGCTCGTCGCACGGCTCCGCGATCCGCTGGCGGAGCGCCTCGCGCGACCAGCCCGCGGCCGCGGGGTAGTCGAAGCCGTCGACGCGCTGGTCGAGCGACCGCAGCGCCTTGAGCAGGGCCTCTTCGACCGTGCGGCCGATCGCCATCGCCTCGCCCGTCGCCTGCATCTGCGTCCCGAGCCGGCGGTCGACGTAGGGGAACTTGTCGAACGGCCATCGCGGGATCTTGATGACGCAGTAGTCGAGCGCCGGCTCGAAGCAGGCGAACGTCTCCCCGGTGATCGCGTTGCGGATCTCGTCGAGCGTGCGCCCGAGCGCGATCTTCGCCGCCACGCGGGCGATCGGATAGCCGGTCGCCTTGCTCGCGAGCGCGCTCGAGCGGCTGACCCGGGGGTTGACCTCGATCACGTAGTAGCGCGTGCTGCGCGGGTCGAGCGCGAACTGGATATTGCAGCCCCCCTCGATGCCGAGGCCGCGGATGATCCGCAGGCTCGCGCTACGCAGCATCTGGTACTCCCGGTCGCTCAGCGTCTGGCTCGGGGCGATGACGACGCTGTCGCCGGTGTGCACGCCCATCGGATCGAGGTTCTCCATGTTGCAGACGGTGATGCAGGTGTCGAGCCGGTCGCGCATCACCTCGTATTCGATCTCCTTCCAGCCGGCGACCGAGCGCTCGACCAACACCTGGTGGATTCGGCTGACGGCGAGTCCGCGGGAGGCGATCTCGTCGAGCGACCGCGCGTCGGCCGCGATGCCGCCCCCGGTGCCGCCCAGGGTGTAGGCGGGACGGATGACGACGGGGAAACCAACGCGCGCGGCGAAGGCACGCGCCTCCTCGACGGTGTGCGCGACGACGCTCTCCGGGACGGGTTCGCCGAACGACCGCATGGCGTCTTTGAACAACTCGCGGTCCTCGGCCCTGCGGATCGCCTCGAGGGGCGTCCCGAGCAGTTTCACGCCGTATTCCTCGAGCACGCCGGCCTCCGCCAGCGCGACCGCGAGGTTGAGGCCGGTCTGGCCGCCGAGGGTGGCGAGGAGGCCCTGCGGCCGCTCGCGCGCGATCACCCGGGTCAGGAACTCCACCGTGAGCGGCTCGATGTAGACGCGGTCGGCGGTTTCGACGTCCGTCATGATCGTCGCCGGGTTGCTGTTGACGAGGACGACCTCGACGCCCTCTTCCGAAAGCGAGCGGCACGCCTGGCTGCCGGAGTAGTCGAACTCCGCGGCCTGACCGATCGTAATCGGTCCCGATCCGATGACGAGAACTTTGCTGATACTGCCGGTCATCAGATTCGGGCGGACTCCGGGCGAGTGCCGGCCCCTATCATCTCCATCCACGCATCGAACAGATACGACGAGTCGAGCGGTCCGGGCCGCCCCTCGGGGTGGTACTGCACGGTCATGATCGCCAGCTTCGGGTGCCGCAGGCCTTCCACCGTCCCATCGTTGAGGTTGCGGTGCGTCACGGCGAGTTCTGTGCCGGCGACCGACGCCTCGTCGACCGCATAGCCGTGGTTCTGGGTCGTGACGCAGACGCGCCCCGTCACGAGATCCTTCACGGGATGATTGCTGCCGCGGTGCCCGTACGGGAGCTTGAACGTCGAGGCGCCCGCGGCGCGGCCGATGATCTGGTGGCCGAGGCAGATACCGAACATCGGCACCCGGCCCCACAGGTGCTGCACGTGCGTCACCTGCCGCGGCAGCATCTGCGGGTCGCCGGGACCGGGCGAGAGCACCAGCCCGCCCGGCGCCATCTCCAGGATCTCCTCCGCGGTCGTGCGGTGCGGCAGCACCCACACGTCACACCCGCGCCGGCGCAGACTCTCGATGATGCCGGCCTTCACGCCGCAGTCGAGCAGCGCGATCTTGGCCCCGGGCCCGGGAAGGTGCCGCACGGCCGGGGTGCTGACCTCGCCGACGAGATCCAGCGTCCCGATGTCGGCCAGCCCGCGGGCCCGCGTGACGAGCGCCCGGTCGGGCGGGTCTTCCTCGGTCGAGATCAGGCCGCGCTTGAGCCCGTGCGTGCGAAGGTGCCGGACCAGAAACCTCGTGTCGACTCCGGCAATGCCCGGGATCTCCCACCGCGCGAGCGTGGCGGCGAGCGTGCTCTCGGCCTGCCAGTGGTGCGGCAGATCGGCGGCCTCGCCGACGACGAATCCCTCGACGTGCGGGCGGAACGACTCCCAAGCCTCGCCGCTCACGCCGTAGTTGCCGATCAGCGGGTACGCCATCGTGACGATCTGGCCGTTGTAGGACGGGTCCGACAGAACTTCCTCGTAGCCCGTCATCGCGGTCGTGAAGACGACTTCGCCCCCGGCCCACCCCCGCGCGCCGATGGCGCGCCCCGCGAGCACCGTTCCGTCCTCAAGCACCAGCCGTGCCTGCATCCCCAGCCTCCGCGGTCCGCTGCCGCATGATTATACTCGTGAATGTATAAAAATTCAATTCGGGCTTCCGCCGTCCTGCCGTCCCGGGCGGCGTTCGGGGCATAAGAAAAGAGGAGCCCGGAAGAGGCTCCCCGATCGGCGCACGGTATCCCGGCGCACCATCGATCCCTCCCGGAGATCGTTAATGGTCCGCTGCTGCACCCCATTCTATCGAAGGGACGAGGAAATGCAAGCCGGATCACCGAAGAAGCGGCCATGAGATCGATCCCGCCGGGGCGACGGGCGTCTCCATCGCCCGCGCGTCGGAGCGGACCGGTGCTTCGCGCCGTGTACGCGGTCGTCCGAACGCTTCTGCTCGTCGCCTTCGGGCTCGGGGTGATCTGGCTCTCGATCGTCGCCAGCGTATGGGGGTTGAGCGCGTTCCTGGTCGCCCTCGCGCTCGTCGGGCTTGTCGCTCTTCGCACGGCCTCGCGGCTGCACGCGGAGGAGTCCCCGGTGCGGGCCCGGCCGCCGCAGCGGGCCTTTATCATCACCGCGGTTGTGCTGATCGGTTTTTTCGTTCTGCTGACGCTCGCGAGTCAGATCTGGGCGTCGCGCTGAGGAGCACCGCCCGCCAGTCTCCTTCCCGCATCACCGGTCCCGCGCGAAAGCCCGCCGCGCGGGCGGCCCGCAGCACGACGCGCACTCTCCCCGCGACGATCCCGGACCCGATGAACACGCCGCCGGCGGCGAGATGCGCGCGGACGTCCGGGAGCAGCTCGACGATCGTGTCGGCCACGATGTTCGCGACGATCACGTCCGCGCGGCCCGGCGCCATCCCGATCCCGGCCCCATCCACCACGCGGACCCGCCGCGCGCAGCGGTTGAGCCGGACGTTGGCGCGCGCGGCCGCGGTCGCAACGGGATCGCTGTCCACCGCCAGGACCTCCGCGGCGCCGAGCGCGGCCGCCGCGATCGCGAGAATTCCCGAGCCGGTCCCGACGTCGAAAACCCGCGCGCGCGACTGTCGCGCGAGCGCCCCAACCAGGCCCCGCAGCGCGAGCCGCGTGCTCGCGTGCATGCCGGTGCCGAACGCCATCCCCGGGTCGACCGCGACGGTCACGTCTCCGCGGCGCGGCGCCGCACGGAGCCAGGAGGGCCGCACGAGGAGCCGCCCGACGCGCACGGCCCGGGCGTGTTTGCGCCACGCCGTCGCCCAGCGGCGCGCCCGAACGGACCGGCTCGAGACGGTGATGCGCCCCGGCTCTAGACCGTACCGGCGCAGGCCGCGGACCCGCGCCCGCAGCGCCGCGAGGGTAGCGCGGAGCAGCCGCGACGGCGGCAGATAGACGCGAAACCGCACCCGGCCGGAGCCGGCACTCTCTTCGATCGATCCGTCGCCGCGCAGGCCGCGCAGAATCTCCGCGACCGCTTCGGCGGCGTCCCGGGACACGGTGACGCGAAGTTCGGTCCAGCTCGCCGGCGGCGCGGCGGCCGTCACGACCCGCCGGAGTGGAATTTGCCGAAGAGGGGCTTGCGGCGGCCGCCGGTACGGCGGGGATGTAGCTCGTCGCCGCGCAGGCGCGCGAACGCCGCGAGCGCCGCGGACTGTTCGGCGGTGAGGTGCTTGGGGATCTCGACGTGCACGTGGGCGATGAGGTCGCCGCGCGCACCACCGCGGGGCCGCGGCATGCCCTTTCCCGGCACGACGAGCGCGGCGCCGGGCTGCGTGCCGGCCGGCACCGCGAGCGGCGCCGGACCGTCGAGCGTGGGCACCTCGACGTCGACGCCGAGCGCGGCCTGGGTCATCGAGACGGTCACGGCGCAGTGCAGGGTGCGTCCTTCCCGCGTAAACACCGGGTGCTCGGCGAGGCGGATGTCCACGTAGAGGTCGCCGCGGTCGCCGCCGCGCATGCCCGCCTCCCCTTCGCCGGCCAGGCGCAGCCGGGTGCCGTCTTCCACGCCGGCGGGCACCGCGACCGTGATCTCGCGCTTCGCGTCCATGCGGCCGCGCCCGCGGCATTCCCGGCACGGCTTCCGGATGACCTTGCCGCCGCCGCGGCACTCCGGGCATGTGGTGATCTGCTGGAACGACCCGAACGGCGTCTGGCGGCCGTAGCGGACCTGGCCGGTGCCGCGGCACGTCGGGCACGTTTCGGGGGCACTCCCCTTCTCCGCACCGGTGCCGAAGCACACGGGACACGTCTCCTCGCGCACAATCGAGATGCGGTGCTCCACGCCGTGCGCCGCGTCCTCGAGCGTGAGCTCAAGCGCGACGCGCAGGTCGCTGCCGCGCTCGGGCCCCGCCTCGCCGCCGCGCATGCCCGCGCCCATCGTCTGTCCGAAGAACATGTCGAAGAGATCCTCGAACGGCCCGGCGCCGAAGGGGCCGGGGCGGCCGTCCGGCCGCCCCGCGGCGAGGAAATCGCCCCGGTCGTACCGGGAGCGCCGCTCGGGATCGCCGAGCACCTGATAGGCCTCGTTGATCACCTTGAAGCGGTCCGCCGCGCCGGGATCCTTGTTGACGTCGGGATGATGCTCGCGGGCGAGCTGCCGGAACGCGCGCTTGATCTCGTCCTGCGTCGCCGCGCGCGCGACCCCCAGCACCTCGTAGTAGTCGGTTCGTGCCATCGCGATGCGAGCCTAGAGGCGGCCGAGCGCCTCGCCCAGCGTATCGGCGAGAAACCGGACCAGCGAGATCGCGCGGCCGTACCGCATGCGTGTCGGACCGACGATCGCGAGTTCGCCCGCGGGCCGGCCGCCGACGTAGTAGGTGGCCGCGATGACGCTCGTGTCGCGCATCTCGCCGCGGCGGTGCTCGGCGCCGATCGTGATCCGCACCGGCGCGGCGCCACCGTCGTGCAGAATCTCCGTCACCACGTCGTGGCGCTCGAGCGCGGACAGCACCGGCTCGGCGCGGCGTGCGTCGCGAAACTCCGGCTGCTTCAGAATGTTGGCCTGGCCCTCGGTGTGGATGCGCGAAGACGCCACGATCTGATCACCGATGAGGCGGCCGACCTCGGCCACGACCTGGCGGTAGAGCGCCACCTCTCCGATCACCTCGTCCATCGCGCGCACCGTCAGGTCGCCGAGGCGCCAGCCCGCGATCCGACGGCTGATCTCCTGCGACAGCCGGTCGCATTCGTCCGGCGCGGTGGGCGCCTGCAGTTCTACCGTCTTGCCCTCGAACACACCGGCGTCCGTCACCACGACGATGAGGGCGCGCCGCGGCGTGAGCGGAATCAGGTGCAGGTGGCGGATCACCTGGTCGCTGAGATGCGGCGCCTCGACGACGGACGCGTACTCGGTGCCCGCGGCCAGTGCCTGCGCCACGCGGGCAATCGCGCGATGAGGCTCGTCGCGCAGGAAGAGCGTCTCCCGGAGGCGCGTCTGCTCGGACGACGGCAGCGTCTCTTCCGTGACCAGGGAATCGACGTAGACGCGATAGCCGCGGTCGGTCGGCACGCGCCCGGCCGAGGTGTGCGGCTGATTGAGAAACCCCATGTCTTCCAGGACGGCCATCTCGTTGCGCACGGTCGCCGAACTGACGTTCAGGCCGTGGCGCTCCCGGACCGCCTCGCTTCCGATCGGCTCGGCGGTCGCGATGTAGTCGTCGATGACAATTCGTAGAATCTCGCGCCGCCGGCCCTCGATGGGCTCCATCGCGCCGCTCCTTAGCACTCAGGCATCCAGAGTGCTAAACGCCTACGGTGGAGCCTATCATCCCCGGGAAACGAGTGTCAAGCCGCAAGCGTCGCACGCCTGCGCGCGCTCAGCGGTTGAACCGTAGCAGCCGGAGCTCGCGCACGCCGAGAAGCCGGCAGACGCCGAGGTAGACGAGACCGCCGGCCGCCGTGGCGGCGAGCAACACCGCGAGCGCCCCCGTAAGTCGGGCGGTCGACACGATGTGGGGCCCCCCCCGCAGCACGGCGGCCATCACCGCCGTCAGGCAGAGCGCGGCCACGCCCGTGCGGATCGTCGTCGAGGCGAGAGCGCTGCCGTCGAGCCGACCCAGCCGGCGGCGCAGGATCCAGACGAGCACGCCGACGTTGGCAAACGCGACGATCGAGGTCGCAAGCGCGATACCGAGATGGCCGAACCACCGCATCAACACGTAGTCGCCGAGGGCGTTGAGCGCCACCATGTAGACGCCGACCTTCACCGGCGTCCGCGTGTCGTGGAGCGCGTAGAACGTGCGGGTCACGATGTAGTAGGCGGCGTACGGCACCGCGCCGACCGCGTAGCCGACGAACCCCACGGCCACGGCGGCCGTAGCCGCGGGTCCGAAGGCCCCGCGCTGGAAGATCACGCGGACGATCAGCGGGCTCGCGATCAGGATCCACGCCATCACCGGCATCATCGTGAACAGCACGCCGCGCAGCCCGAGCGACGTGGCGTCGCGCAGCGCGCGGTGGTCGGTCTCGGCGTGGCGCGCCATCGTGGGAAAGAGCGCCGTCGCGATCGACAGCGCGAAGATGCTGACGGGCGCCTGCACCAGCTGGAACGCGTAGTCCAGCACCGCGAGATAGTCGACGCCGGGCCGCGGATGCAGGTAGGACGCGAAGAACCGCCCGACGTTCGAGTTGATCTCAATCACGGCGAGGCCGAGCATCGCGGGCACGGCGAGCCGGCCCATCTCCCGCACCGCCGGGTGCGAGAGGTCGACCGAGAACCGCCAGCGGAAGCCGACCGCGCGCGCCTCCGGCAGCTGCACCAGGAACTGCGCCGCCCACCCCAGGAGGAAGCTGACCGCGACGCCCATGATGCCGATCCGCCGCGCCAGCAGGTACACGGTCGCGATGATCACCACATTGAAGACCACCGGCGCGAGCGCGGGCGCGCCGAACCGCCGGTGCGCGTTCAGATAGCCGGTCGCGAACGCCGACAGCGCGAGAAACGCCATCGAGACGAACATCACCCGCGTCAGCGCGACGGCGGTGGTCAGCACGCCGGGGTTCGTGTGGAGGTAGCCCGGAGCGGCGATCGGCACGAGGAGCGGCGCCGCGACCACCCCGACGACGACCATCGCCGCGCCGATCAGCAGTACGATCGTGAATGTGCTCGAGACAACGCGGTCGATCTCGTCGCGGTCGCCCTGCACCAGCACCCGCGTGATCGCCGGGATGAAGACGATGCTGAGCGTGCCGCCGAGGAACAGCCGCTGCACGAAGAACGGCAGCGAGTAGGCGATGACGAACGCCGAGCGGGCCGCGGTCGCGCCGAAGATCGCGGCGATCATCACGTCGCGGGCAAGACCGAGCACGCGGCTGGCGACGGTCCCCAAGGCGATGAGTCCCGCCGACCGCGCGATCGCCCCCGCGGTCGAGGCGCCGGCGGGACGGCGCGGCGCGGCCGATACGGCCGCGGGCATATCCGGAGCTGTCATGTCGGGGTCATTATAACCCGCGCCGGGTGATTTGAGACATGACGGAGCGCGGGAGGCGCCGCGAAGGCGGCCGCGCCGGGGCAGGAGCCGCGTCGAATATCTCTTTGCGGATGAAGCGTGTCGTCATCGTCATTCTCGACGGCCTCCGGCGGGACCTCGTCACCGAGACGCTCACGCCGTCGCTTGCGGCGTTCCGGACGCGGGCCGAGGAGTTTCGGGCCCACCGGTCGGTCTTTCCGTCGGCGACCCGCGTTGTGTCGGCCAGCGTCGCCACGGGGTGCCACCCGGCGCGCCACGGCCTGCAGGGCAATTCCGTCGCGCTGCTCGAGGACGGCGTGTTCGTCCGCCACGACGCCGGCGGTCCCGATTTTCTCCAGCACAAGCGCCGCGTGACGGGCACGTCCCTCTCGGTGCCGACGATGACGGAGCGCGTCGAGCATCACGGCGGCGCGATCACGTTCAGCAACGCGTCGCCGGGGGCCGCCTACGCCCAAGATCCGGACGGCCACGGCTTTCTCTACAACCGGGCGGGTTCGTTCGAGCCGGGCCGCGCGCCGGTGGCGCCGGCCGACGAGCTGCGGGTAACCGGCGACCTCGCGGGCGACCGGGCGATGACGGAGCGATTCGTCGGCGAGGTGCTGCTCGAGCGGCGCCCGGCGCTGGCCGTGCTGTGGCTGCATGAACCCGATCACGTGCAGCACGCCCTGCCGCTCGGCTCGCCGGCGCATCGCGAGACGGTGCGGCAGGCCGACGCCCATGCCGGCGTCGTCATCGCGGCGGTGGACCGCCTTCGCGCCGCGGGCGACGACGTGCTCTTCGTTGTCGGCTCGGACCACGGGCATCAGAGCGTCACGGGCGTGATCGACGTCGACGCGGAACTCGTCGCGGCAGGGCTCAAAGAGAGTCGCGCCTCAAGCGACGTCGTACCGGTCTCGAGCGGCACCTCCACGCTCATCTACGTGCACCCCGATCACCGCGCCCGGATTCCGGCGGTCCACGACTTCCTTTCGTCATGTGGATGGGCGGGCGGCGTCTTTGCGCCCGACCGCCTGTCGGAGGTCGGTCAGGCGCCTGTCGGCGGACTGGCCTTTGCCGTGTCGATGCGCGCCGAAGACCGGCCCAACGAGTTCGGCGTCCCGGGGCTGAGTCTCGAGGCGCTGCCGCTCGCCGGCAAGTCGGAACATCTCGGCTTTGGCCAGCACGGCGGATTGGCCACGTACGAACAGTCGCCGTTCTTGATGATCGCCGGGCCGGGATTTCAGCCCGGCGCCGCCGCCCGCGGGCCGACGTCGGTTGTGGACATCGCGCCGACGGCGCTCCGCCATCTCGATCTCCCGGTTGCCGGCATGGACGGGCACCCGCTCCAGCGTGCCGGCGGCCGTGCGTCCGACGAGTTTCCACCCGCGGACGCCACGCGCACCTGACTCCGGCCCGGGCCTGCGCGAACCGCCGCCCTGTGCTACAATGAGCGTCGCTCGTCGCGGAAACCGTCCGACGCCGCGGCGGCATCAAGCGGAGGTGCGGTGTGGCAAAGCGCACGAAGTCCGGCCTGAAGCGGAAACGTCAGGATCTCAAGCGCGCGGTCCGCAATCAGGCGATCCGGTCCGAGGTGAAGACGCTCGTCAAAGACGCCCGCACGGCGGAGCAGCCGGGCGGCGACTCGCTGCGCGCGGCCATCAGCGCGCTCGACGCGGCGGCCCGCAAGGGCATCATGCACCCGAACGCGGCGGCACGGAAGAAGTCGCGCCTGATGCGCTGGGCCGGATCGCAGGGGCGGGCAACGGCGACCGCGTAGCGCCCGCCGGGCGCGCCGGTCGTGTCCGCGGCGGAATTCTCCGCCGCGGTTCTGTTTAGATCGCGCTCATGCGAACGATCAGCGTCTCGAGCGCAAGCCGCGGCGCCATCTGCCCCGTCTTGATCGCCCCGTCGGTTTCGAGCAGCAACCCAAGCAGGGGCTCCACGTCGACCCGTCCGAACGCCTGGACCTGCTTCTGATAGTCGCGGTATCGCCAGGCCCGCGAACCGAGGGCCTTCTGCACGTCGGCGCGGCCGCGGACGCCGCGGTCGACGAGTTCCTGCACCCGCGCCAGCATGCGCACCTGGTCTTCCAACATATACAGGATGCGCAGCGGCGGCTCCCCGAGCGCGATCAGGGCGTCGAGCAGGCGGAACGCGTCGTCCGGCCGCCGGTGGCCGACCGCGTCCATCATCTCGAAGATCGTCGCCTGCGCCGCGACGTGGCTCACGACTTCGCGCACGTCATCCGCGGTGATCGTCGTGCGGTCCCCGGTGTAGGCGGCCAGCTTGGCCACCTCGAGGCCGAGCGCGCGCAGGCCGCTGCCGGCCAGCTCGACCAGCTGCGCCGCCGCCTCCGGCGTGATCGTCTTGCCGGACTCGCGGGCGCGCGCGGCAAGCCAGGCCGGCGCCTCTTCCGGAGCGATCGGGTCGCAGCGGATCACCTGCGCCGTTCGCTCGAGCACCCCGGTGAGGCGGCGCCGCTTGTCGAGGTGCGGCGCGACGACGATCAGCACGGACGGAGGCGAACCCCGGCTCAGGTAGTCCGCGAGCGCGTCCTGCTCAGCGGCGCGCCACGATTCCGGACTCCGCACGTTGAACACGACGGCGCGCCGCGCACCGAAGAACGGCAGGGTTTCGACCCTCGTGATGACGTCCTGGATCGGCACGCCCCCGGCGTCGAGCACATCGAGGTTGAGGCTGCGCTCCTCTTCCGGCACGACGTCGCGCAGGATCGCGCGCAGCGCCGCCTCCGCGCGCACGTCCTCTTCGCCGACGAGGAGATAGACGGACGGCGCGGGCGCGCTCATGGCCGTCGGTCCGGCTCGGGGACGGCGCCGCCGTGACGCGACGGATACACGCGCGGGGTAGCACTCAGACTGAAAACGCCATGGCGACGGTGTGGATCAGACCGGGCCTCGTGCTGCTGGCGGCGATCGCCGCCGGGTCCATGCTGTGCGCCGCGGCGGCCCCGGCTCCGGCGGCTCCGGCCCTGCGCGCTGCGGTCATCCCGCTGCAGGCGTTTGCGATCGTGCCGGGCGAGTCGTCCGTCAAGTTCGACGTCCCGGACAACCGCGGTGGCTTCTCCGGTCACACGACCCGGGTCACCGGCCGCGTCGAGGTGGAACCGGCGGGCGGCGACGTCTACGCGGCGCGGATCTCCGCCGCGGTCGACGCGCGCACCATCACGACCGGGATCGGGATGCGCGACCGCGCGATGTACGCGACCTTCCTCCAGACCGCCACCTATCCCGCGATCACGTTCACGGGCACGGCGACGGCCCAGCCCGGCGCCGCGGTGAAGCCGTTCCCCGCGGAGGTCCGCGGACGGCTCGTGATCCGCGACGTCGCGCGGGAAACCGCGTTCACCGCGCGTGTACTGGCCCTCGCCGCGGAGTACACCGCCGACGCCACGGCGACGGTCCGGATGGCCGACTACGGAATCCCTTACCCGCGTGCGTTCATCTTCGTGGCGCGGGATCCGGTCACCGTCACCCTGCATATCGTCGCCCGCGCGCCCTAAGACGCCGGCTGGTGCGCGCGCGCGGCGGCCTCCGCACCGACCCGCCGGGCGAACGCCTCGAGCGGCTGCGTGCCTTCGTCGCCCTTGGCGCGGCTGCGCACCGCGACGGCGTTCTGCGCCTCCTCGCGGTCGCCGACGACGAGCATGTACGGAATCTTCATCAGCTGCGCCTCGCGGATCTTGTGGCCGGTGCGCTCGCTGCTCGCGTCCACCTCGACTCGAAGGCCCCCGCCGCGCAGCGCGTCGGCGATCCGGCGCGCGTAGGCGAGATGCCGGTCGGCGATCGGGAGCACGCGCACCTGCTCCGGCGCGAGCCAGAGCGGGAAGGCGCCCGCGTACTGCTCGATCAGGAACGCCATCATCCGCTCGAGCGTGCTGATGACGCCGCGGTGGATCATCACCGGCCGGTGCGGCTGGCTGTCCTCGCCGATGTATTCCAGGCCGAACCGCTCGGGCAGGTAGAAGTCGATTTGCACCGTCGAGATCGTCTCGTCCTTGCCCATCACGTTGGGCACCTGCACGTCGAGCTTGGGGCCGTAGAACGACGCCTCGCCCGGTGCCTCCACGTACTCGAGGCCGAGCGCCTGCATCGCCCGGCGCAACTGCCCTTCGGCGGATTCCCACATCGCGTCGTTCTGCACGAAATTCTGGCGGTCGTGGGGATCCCGGAGCGACACCCGATACCAGAACGGATGCAGGCCGAGGTCGGCGTACACGCGCTGGATCAGCCGCACCACGGCCATGAACTCGTCCATCAGCTGGTCGGGACGGCAGAAGATGTGCGCGTCGTTCAGCGTCATCGCGCGCACGCGCGCAAGCCCCGTCAGCACCCCGGACCGCTCATACCGGTACATCGTGCCGAGCTCGGCGATCCGCACCGGCAGCTCGCGGTAGCTGTGCCGGCCCTGCTTGAACACCATGATGTGGTGCGGACAGTTCATCGGGCGCAGCACGAGCTCTTCGTTGTCGACCTTCATCGGCGGGTACATGTTCTCGCGATAGTGATCCCAGTGCCCGCTGATCTTGTACAGTTCGACGTTCGCGAGGTCGGGCGTGTGCACGTGGGCGTAGCCGAGGCTCTCTTCCAGGTCGATGATGTAGCGTTCCAGCAGCCGGCGCACCGTCGCGCCGCGCGGCAGCCACAGCGGCAGGCCCTGTCCCACTTCCTGCACGGACGCGAAGAGGCCCAGCTCCCGGCCGAGCTTGCGGTGGTCGCGGCGCTTGGCCTCCTCCACGCGCGCGAGGTAGTCGTCGAGCGCGGCCTGCTCGGGAAACGAAATGCCGTAGATCCGCTGCAGCATCGGCCGGCGCTCGTCGCCGCGCCAGTACGCCCCCGACGTGCTGAGCAGCTTGACCGCCTTGATGAGGCCCGTTGCCGGCAGGTGCGGGCCCCGGCACATGTCTTGAAACCCGTTCTGCCGGTAGAAGCTCACCGGATCGTCCGCGATGCCCTCGAGCAGCTCGCTCTTGTAGACGTCGTCGCGGTCCCGGAACAGCCGCGCCGCCTCCGCGCGCGGGACGGCGATCCGCTCGATCGGCTGGTTGCGCGCGGCCAGCTCCCGCATCTTGGTCTCGATCCGGTCGAGATCCTCGGGCGTGAACGTGCGGCCGATGTCGAAATCGTAGTAAAAGCCGTCCTCGATCGGCGGTCCGATCGCGAGCTTCGCCTCTGGGAAGAGCTCCCGTACGGCCTGGGCGAGGAGGTGCGACGTGCTGTGCCAGTAGACCTCGCGGCCGGCGGGCTCCGCGAAAGTCAGCCACTCGACCGACGCGTCGCGGTCGAGACGCGCGGTGAGATCGCGGACGTCCCCGTCGACCTTGGCGGCCAGCACGGCCCGCGCGCCCGGCTCGCGGGCCGCCACCTCGGCCAAGCTGACGCCGCGAGGAAAGGTCCGCGCCGCCCCGCCCGGCAGGCGCAGCGTGATCTGCTCACCCCAGCCGTGGCCGCCTTCGCGGCCTATTGCCGACGTCCGTTCGGCCATCGCAACCATCTCCTCCACTTTGCCGCAGGGCCGCCGGTGAGCCCGGCAGGCTCGCGTACAGCGTGACAAAACAAAAACCCCCGTCCTAATGGGACGGAGGATCCGCGGTTCCACCCACCTTCCCGCCGCGCTTCACGAGCGGCGCGGCGGACAACTCCATGCGCGGTCACGGGCGCTTCCCGGCCGGCGTAGCCGCGTCCGTGAGCCTCGGGCACGGCGTCCGCCCAACTGCTCAGGGGAGGTTTTCAGCCCGGCGTCCGGGCGGGACTTCCAGCCGTGATCCCGCCTCTCTCTCGTCCGCCGTCCGGCCTACTCGTCCCCGTCATCGCCGAACACCCACATTATAGCACGTGGCCGCCGCCGCGGCGACCGGCCTGGTGTAACGGCGGGCCCGAGAGGCAAGGAGTGTTCTTAGCCGCACCGAATCTACCGGGGTTCCGAAGACATCCTGTACCGCAAGGAGGCGTCGCATGGTGACAGCGCCACAGGGGTGGAGGCGCGTGGCGACCTCGCTCGGCATCGTTGCCGTCTTGATCGCCGGGATGCTGTTCGTTCCCGGCTCGGTGACGGGCTGGGCCGCGGCCCCCACGACGTTCATCTGGGGCAAGTCCGGGGATGGCGACTCGATGGACAGCCCCGTCAGCACGAACGGCGAAACCTACGAAGTGACGACGCAGATCTTCAACCTGCTGGTCCGCGCGCAACCCGGCAAGACCGACATCGAGCCGGATCTCGCCACCAGCTGGCAGGTATCGCCCGACGGATTGACCTGGACCTTCAAACTCCGCCAGGGCGTGACGTTCCACGACGGGACGCCGTTCAACGCGGAAGCGGTCAAGACCAACTTCGACCGCTGGGCCTTCAAAGACAACCCCTACCATGAGGTCAAGGGCGGCGAGTACGAGTACTGGGGCGACTTCATGGCCGACTCCTACAAAGAGGCCAAAGTCGTCGACCCGTACACGGTGCAGTTGATCCTGAAGCAGCCCAACTCCCCGCTGCTGCAGAACCTCACGATCATCGCGTTCCAGATCGCAAGCCCGGCGTCGTTCAAGCAGTACGGCGGCACGGGCGTCGGCACGCACCCGGTGGGCACCGGCCCGTTCAAGTTCGTGGAGTGGGTGCGCGACGACCACGTTACGATGGTCGCGAACCCCAGCTTCTTCCGCAAAGGCCTCCCGAAGGTGCAGCGCTTGATCATGCGCGTGATCAAGGATAACTCCGCGCGGTTCCTGGCCCTCAAGGCCGGCGAAGTCAACGCCATCGAGCTGCCGAACGTCGACGACGTGAAGGCCGCGTTGAGCGACCCGAACCTGAAGGTCGGCTACCGGCCGCCGTTCAACACCAGCTGGCTCAAGATCAACATGAACGACCCGCTCATGAAGGACATCCGGATCCGCAAGGCGATCGCGTACGCGATCAACAGGCCGGCGATCGTCCAGGGCCTGTACTCCGGGTACGGCGCGGTGGCAGGCCAGGCGATGCCGCCGGGGATGTGGGGCCGCGCCTCCAGCCCCGACCCGATTCCGTACGACCCGGCGCAGTCCAAGAAGCTGCTCTCGGAAGCGGGCTATCCGAACGGGTTCTCCTTCGACTTTTGGTACATCCCGGTGAGCCGGCCGTACTTCCCGAACGGCAAGGAGATCGGCACGGCGATCGCGAGCGACCTCAACAAGGTGGGCATCCGGGCGCACCTTCAAACCGAGGACTGGGCCACCTACCTCAAGGACCAGAAGAGCAACAAGTTCCCGCTGTACATGGCGGGCTGGATCGGCGACAACGGCGATCCGGACGACTGGCTCGGGTTCTTCTTCCCGAAGTACGACGCCACGAGCGCGCGGTGGTCGTACAACAACCCGGCTGTCTTCGACCTGATCAACAAGGCGAAGACCGAGAACAGCCAGGCGAAGCGGGCCGCGATGTACGCGCAGGCCATGACGCTGATCTCCCACGACCTGCCCAACATCTGGATCGCGCACGCCAAGGTGCCGATCCTGATGCGGAAGAACGTGGAGGGCCTGATCGGGCAGCCCGACTCGAACGAATATATGGAACTGGTGTACTTCAGTAAGTAAGAGGGCGACGCGTGATGGGGGCGCGAACTCGGGTTCGCGCCCCCTCCGTATCCGCGGGTAATGGCCCGCTACATCGCCCGCCGCCTCGTCGCCCTGCTGCCGATCCTGCTCGGCGTGTCGGCGGTCGCGTTCTTGATCGTCCACCTCATTCCGGGCGACCCGGCGACGGTCTACGTGGGTGAGCACGCGACCCCCGGCGCGATCGAGCGGGTCCAGCACGAGTTTGGCCTCGACAAGCCGCTGCCGGTGCAGTACGGCATCTACCTCTGGAACGTGCTCCACGGCGACTTCGGCGAGTCGCTCGACAGCCACCGCAAGGTCGTCGCGGAGTACCGCCCCCGCTTTCCCGCGACCGTCGAACTGACCCTCGGCGCCCTGACCGTGGCGCTGTGCGTGGGGATTCCGATCGGGGTGCTGTCCGCGGCCAAGCCCAACTCGATCTTCGACCGGCTCGGCATGGTGGTCGCCCTCGGCGGCGTCTCCATCCCGGTGTTCTGGCTGGCGCTCATGCTGATTTATGTCTTCAGCATCTACGTCCACGTGCTGCCGACCTCGGGACAGCTGGACGTCAACACGTCGCTGCAGTCGATCACGGGCATCGCCGTCCTCGACGGGCTGTTGACCGCCAACTGGGCGGCGTCGGGGGACGCGCTCAAGCACCTCATTCTGCCGAGCGTCACGGTCGGCTCGATTCCAACGGCGATCATCGCCCGGATGACCCGGGCGTCGATGCTCGACGCGCTGCACCAGGACTACATTCGCACCGCCCGCGCGAAGGGCCTCACCGGCGGCGCCGTCGTGCTCATGCACGGCCTGCGCAACGCGCTGCTGCCGGTGGTAACCGTGGTCGGGCTGCAGTTCGGCTCGTTTCTGACCGGCGCCGTGCTCACGGAAACACTCTTCTCGTGGCCCGGGGTCGGACGGTTCATGTACGACTCGATCCTGTTCCGCGACTACCCGGTGATCCTGGCCGGCATCCTGTTCTTCTCGCTCTTCTTCGTGCTGGTCAACCTGACGGTCGACGTGTTCTATGCGTTTCTCGACCCCCGTATCCGTTACGTCTAAACCGTCGTCCGCGGCCGAGGGCGCGTCGCCGGCCGATATCGCGGCCCGGCGCGCCGCGTCCCGCGGGACCGCCGGCAGAGGTCGCTCGGCCCTGCGGATGGCGATGCGCCGGTTCTGGCGCAACGGCAACGCGCGAATCGGTCTCGGCATGATCATCTTCTTTGCGCTCATCGCGATCTTCGCGTCACAGATCGCCCCGCAGGGGCCCGACGACGAAGATCTGCTGGCGCGCTTGAAGCCGCCGTCGGCCCAACATTGGATCGGCACCGATCAATTGGGACGGGACGTCTTCAGCCGAGTCATCCTCGGCGCGCGGATCTCGATGACGGTGGGGTTCGTGGCCGTCGCGGGGGCCCTGTCGATCGGCGCGCTGCTCGGCGTCACGGCGGGCTACGTGGGCGGCCGGACCGAGAGCGCGATCATGCGGGTGATGGACGTGATGCTGGCGTTTCCGTCGATCATCCTGGCGATCGGCATCGTGGCCCTGCGGGGACCCGGTCTGAACAACACGATCCTCGCCGTCAGCGTCGTCAACATCCCGTCGTTTGCGCGGGTGGCGCGGGCGTCGACGCTGTCGATCAAAGAACTCGAATACGTCACCGCGTCGCGCGCCAGCGGCGCCCGACAGTGGCGGGTGCTGCTGCGGGCGATCCTGCCGAACGCGGCCGCGCCGCTCGTCGTGCAGGCCACCCTGGGCGTCGGGTCGGCCATCCTCGAAGCCGCCGGGCTCGGCTTCCTGGGCCTCGGCGCGCAGCCGCCGTCGCCGGAATGGGGCGCGCAGCTCGCGGACAGCTACCGCTACCTGCTGACCGACTTCTGGGCGGCCCTCGCGCCGGGCGCCGCGATCGCGCTCGTCGTGCTCTCGTTCAACCTGGCGGGCGACGGCCTCCACGACGCGCTGGATCCGCGGCTGTCGGGGCGCGGATAGCCTCGAGCACGGCATCCGCGGCGGCCTCGCCCGACCGGATGCAGTCCGGGATCCCGATCCCCCGGTAGGCCGACCCGGCGAGCGCCAGGCCGGGCAAACCGGCGAGCCGCCGCTCGATCTCCGCGACCCGCGCCAGATGCCCCACGACATACTGCGGCATCGTGTCGCGATGCCGCAGCACCCGCACGAATTGCGGCGTCCCGGCTTCACCGAGCAGCGCCGTCATCTCGCCGCGAACGATCCGCACCAGACGATCGTCATCCAGCCCCACCATCTCGGGCGCCAGGGCCCCGCCGAGGAATACGCGGATGAGGACCGCACCGTCCGGCGCCCGGCCGGGAAACTTCGTGCTCGAAAACGACGCCGCCAGGATGGGCCGGCGCTCCGCCGGCGGCACCACGAAACCCACGCCGTCGGGCGGGTGCGGGATCTGGCCGCGCCGGTACGCGAGCGTGACGCTCGCCGAGGACGCATAGGGGATCCCGCCGAGTTGCGCGGCGAGCGCGCCGTCGAGCCCGGCGATCAGGCGCGACGCGGCCGGCGCGTTCACCGCGACGACGACGGCGTCGGCCTCGAGCGCCGGTCCGGTCTCGAGCGCGACCGCGTAACGGGACCCGTCCGGCGGCCGCGTCACGGTCCGGACGGCGGTGCGCAGCCGCAGCGCCCCCGCGGGGAGGCGTGCCGCCACGGCGTCCGGCAGCGTCTGCATGCCCGCCGACAGCGTGGCGAAGATGCCGAGGCGCCGCCCGGACCGGGTGCCGGGCGGGATCCCGGCGGGTGCGCCCGTTGTGCGCCCCACCCCGCTCCGCGCGGCCGCCTGCGCCAGGACCAAGCCGCGGATCACGCTCCCGTAGCGGCGCTCCACCTCGGCCAGGCGCGGCATCGTGGCCTCGAGGCTGAGCGCGGCCGCGTCACCTGTGTAGATTGTGCCGATCATCGGCTGCGCGACGCGCTCGAACGCCTCGCGGCCGAACCGGCGGGTGACGAACGATCCGACCGTCTCATCGGCGGGCGACCGCCCGCGCGGCAGCACGAGGTCCATCGCCATGCGCGCCTTACCCGGCCACGAGAACAGCGGCGAACGGAGCCACGGCCAAAGGCGCGTCGGCGCGACAAGCCGGAAGCCGTCCGGAATCGGAACGAGGCGGCCGCCGTGGACCACATAGGCCCGGGCCGCGCGGGGCGCCACCCCGATCAGGTCGTCCCCGAGGCCGACGCGCTCACACAGGCGCAGCGCTTCCGGCTTCTCCGTGAGGAACGAGTCCGGACCGAGTTCGACCAGGTAGCCGCCCTCGCGATCCGTCGCGATCACGCCGCCGGCGCGGGCACCCGCTTCGCAGACGACGAGATCGGCCGCCGGGACCGCTTCCGCGATCCGCAGCGCCGCGGCCAGCCCGGCGATGCCCGCGCCGACGACGACGACGCGGCGTGGGCGCCGCGCCGGCTCGGTGCCGCCGGCGCCCGGGATCTCTCCGAGTTTCTCCGCGTCCATCACCCGGCCCGGCTCGCGATAAGGTCGGCCAGCATCCCGATAAACTCCGGATGGTCCATCACGGTGGCCGCGCGATGGTAGCCGACGCCGAGGACGGCCGCGGTTGCACGGGCCTCGGTGTCCAGGTCGTACAGCACCTCGATGTGGTCCGTGACGAACCCGATCGGCACGAGCACCGCCGCCGCGTGCCGGCGCGCCGCAAGACCGCGCAGCGCCTCGTTCACGTCGGGTTCGAGCCAGGGCTCGCGAGGATCCCCGCTCCGGCTCTGGTAGGCGACCTGCCATTTCGCGCGCCCGAGCCGCGCCGCGACGAGACCGGCGGACGCCGTCACCTGCCCCGGATAGTCGCTGCGCGCGCCCATCGCCGCCGGGATGCTGTGCGCGGTGAAGACGAGCGCCGCCGTCTCACGCTCCGGGTCCGGCATCGCGCGCAGCACGGCGTCCGTCCGCTCGGCCTGCGCGCCGATGAAGCCTGGGTGCGTGTGCCACGGTCCGACATAATCGATCGCCGGCGCGCCTCGGCCCACCCGCGCGCGTGCCTCGGCCACGTTCTCATGATACTGCTCCCAGCTCGAGTAGCTCCGGTGCGGAGCCATGACGACCCCCACGGCCCGGCGGACGCCCGCGTCCCGCATCACGCCGAGCGTCTCATGCAGATACGGCGACCAGTTGCGCATGCCGATGAAAACCGGCAGAGGCCGGCCGCGCGCGGCGAGCACGCGTTCGAGCGCGGCGGCCTGCCGCCGCGTCAACTCGTTCAAGGGCGAGCGCCCGCCGAAGACGTCGTAGTGATGCGCGACCTCGTCGAGGCGCCCCGGCGGCACGCGGCGGCCCCGCAGAATGCCTTCGAGGAACGGCCTGACGTCCTCGGGCCGCTCCGGCGCCCCATAGGCGATCAGTAGCACCGCGTCGCAGCGGCCGGCGCCCGGCGCCGCGCGGCTCATCGCCGGCTGATTTCGTGGACCATGTCCACCATCGCGCGGACGCCTGCGTCCGCGACCTTGTGGCCCATCTTCGTCCGGTGCGAGGCTCCCCGATGCACTATCCGCGGCTCATCTCGTGGACCATGTCTACCATCGCGCGGACGTGCTGCCACGGCGTCTCGGGCAGCACCCCGTGGCCGAGATTGAACACGTGGCCGGGCCGGCCGGCGGCGCCTTCAAGCACGCCGGCGACGCCCCGTCTGATCTCGTCGGGTGTGCTCAGGAGCACCGCGGGATCGAGGTTGCCCTGCACGCCGACTTCGGAGCCGAGCCGCGCCCACGCGTCCGCAAGATCGACGCGCCAGTCGAGGCCGATGACCTGCCCGCCGGCGTCGCGCATCGCCTCCAGCAGCCCCGCGGTCCCGGTTCCGAAGTGGATCGCCGGGACATCCGCCGGCAGCGCCTCGAAGACGAGGCGCGAGTGCGGCAGGACGTAGCGGCGGTACGCGTCCGGCGCGAGGCACCCGACCCAGCTGTCGAACAGCTGCACCGCTTCCGCCCCGGCGGCGATCTGCCCGCGGAGATACCGCGCGGTCAGCGCGCTGAGCCGTTTCATCAACGCGGTCCACGTCTCAAAATCGCCGTACATGAGGCGCTTCGTCGCCAAGAAGTCCCGCGACGGGCCGCCCTCGATTAAATACGAAGCGACGGTGAATGGCGCGCCCGCGAACCCGATGAGCGGGACGCGGCCCGCGAGGGCCCGGCGCACGAGGCGCACGGTTTCGAACACGAACGGTATGGCGTCCTCCGGGTCGACGTCCGGCAGACGCGCCACGTCGTCCCGGGTGCGGAGCGGACGCGCGATGACCGGCCCTTCGCCCTTGGCATATTCGAGCCCCAGGCCGAGCGGCTCCACCACCAGCAGGATGTCGGCAAACAGAATCGCCGCGTCGACGCCGAGGCGCTCCACCGGTTGTACGGTAACCTCGGCGGCGGCCGCCGGCGCCTTCGCGAGTTCGAGCAGGCTCATCCGCTCGCGAATTCGCCGGTATTCGGGAAGGATGCGGCCGGCCTGCCGCATGACCCAGACGGGAGTGTACGGCACCGGCAGACGATGGCAGGCGCGCAGGAACGCGCCGGTCGGTGTAACGGGCACCAGACTATGCTACGGCGCCGCCGGTCCCTCGTCCAGCAGGCCCTTCAGCGTGGCAAACGCGTCGTTCACCACCGGGTAACCGGCGTACAACGCCACCTGCTTCAGCATCGCGATCAGCTCAGCCGGCAGGATCCCGATGTTGAGCGCGCCGCGCAGGTGGCTCTCCAACCCGCGGGGGCGGCCGAGCGCGGCAAGGATCGCGCAGGTAATGAGACTTCGCGTACGGAGATCCAGCGCCGGATCACCGTAGACGGCGCCGTACGCCTGCTCGACAATGGTGTCGGCGTACTTCGGGTCCAACGCGCGGAAGACGGCGATTCCGCCCTCCCGATCCGGCCACAAGGTCTTGCGAATCTTCATGCCCCGCTCGAACAGCGCGTGATCCTCCATTGCTCCCTCCTAGTAGCGCCGCCCGGCGCCCTCGCCGCCGAACAGCCGGCAGTGCGCCGGATCGAACTGGAGTCAGTTCGCGAGTGCGCGCGACCGCTCCTCGAACGTGCCGCGACAACGGCACGGGCTCCAGGACCGCCGCCGCGGAACGCGAAGGGCTCATCCGCACGCCACCGTCGCGGGGAGGTCGCATGAACGTCCGGGTGAACGGCGTCGATCTGTTCTACGAAACCGCCGGATCCGGACCGCCGTGCGTGCTGGTGCACGGAGGCCCCGGCGTCGGACATCCCGGCCGCCTCGTCCAATACGCGCCGCTCGGCGATCTCGTGCAGCTCATCGCCTACGACCACCGCGGTCACGGCCGGTCGGCAAAGGCGCCCGAGGCGACGTACACGCAGGAGCAGCTCGCGCGCGACCTCGACGGGTTGTGTCGCGCCCTCGCGATTGCGCACCCGATTCTGCTCGGCGCGTCGGCGGGCGGCTTCGTCTCGCTCATCTACGCGACGCAGCGACCGGCGGTGCCGCGGGCGCTGATTCTGGTCGGCACCTCCGCGAGCAACGCGTTCATGCCCCGGGCCACGGCGAACATGGAGCGCCTCGGCACGCCGGCGATGCGCGAAGCCTACAGGCGCCTTTGGGACGGCTCCATCGAGGATCCGGCGGAGTTTCAGCGCGCGTTCGAGGCGATTCAACCGATCTACTATCACGACCCGCGGCGCGCGCCGGCGTCCCTGGCCGGCGCCGATTTCGACCCGGTGACCCGCCGGGCCCTGATCCGGGACTACGAACGCTACGACGTGCGGGACAGTCTCGGCCGCATCCAGGCGCCTGCCTGGGTCGGCGTCGGCCGGCACGACTGGATCTGTCCCGTGCCGGAATCCGAGGAGATCGCGCGCCGGATCCCGGGCGCGGAGCTGCACATCTTCGAGCAGAGCGGCCACTCGCCGCAGGCGGAAGAAACGGCCGCGTTCATGGACAGCGTCCGCGCCTTCCTGCGCGGGCGGGTGCTGCGCGATCCATAAGTCCACCGCGACCGACGCGGCAAGGAGGAGACGATGGTCCGGAGACGAGTGGCGGACGAGTACCGCTACGAACATCTGACCTGGCCGGAGATCAACGACGCGGTGGCGATGAACAAAGTGATCGTTCTGCCGGTCGGGTCGACCGAACAACACGGCCACCACCTGCCCCTGGACGTCGACGCGAAGCTGAGCAGCGCGGTCGTCTACGAGGCCGCGCGCCGGTCGCCCCACGAGATGCTGGTGCTGCCGCCGGTCGCCTACGGCTACTGCCATCACGTCATGGACTTCCCGGGCACGATCAACATCGAGCCGAGCACCTTCGTGAAGTTTCTCCTCGACATCACCCGATCCGTGGCTTATCACGGGTTCAAGCGCATCGTGGTCGTCAACGGCCACGGCTCCAACCACCCGCTCGTGGAGGAGGTGGGCCGCCAGACGATCCTCCAGACGGATGCGCTGTGCCTCACGCTGTCCTGGTGGCAGCTGGTCGCGGAGCGCTGGAACCGCGAGTGGCGCGAGTCGGTGCTGCCGGGCGGCTGCGCACACGCCTGCGAGCTCGAGACGTCGATGTATCAGCACGTCGATCCGGACGGCGTGCGGGCGGAGCAGATCAAGACCGAGATGGCGGCGTTCATGTCGCTGCCGGGCGCGGGGCGCTGGCACGCGGTGGACCTCACGACCTCGTCGCCCGCGGCGATCGTAGAGTGGACCTCGACCTACACCGTCAGCGGCGTGATCGGCGAGGCGGCGCGGGCCACGGCGGAAAAGGGCCGGCACGTCTTCGAGCACGCGGTCGCGCAGATGGTCGACATGGTGCGGTGGTTCCGGACGCGACCCAGGCCCGAGCGGCAAGACCGCCACGCGGTGCCGCCCACGTTCGCGCTACCCTTCGGATGGTAAGCCCGGCGGGGCGACTCGCTTGCACACCGTGGTTTCCGACCTCGGCCGCGGCGGCGATTACCCCTCGAAATCGGCCGACGTCAACGCCTGCAGCTGAGCCTCGACCCGCAGCGCCAGCTCGCGCCCATCGCCTGCTTCGCGCAGCAGCCCGTCGATCGCGGCCCCGAGTGCCCGCAGCAGTTCGACCGGCTCGAGCGAGCGGACCAGCGCCTCCTCGAACGGGTTCGCGGCCTCCGCGGGCAGGTCATCGTATCCCCTGCCCTGCGCCGTCTCGAGCCCGAGGCGGCGGCACGCGAGGGTCAGCCCGATTTCGCGCATCTCGCCGATCCAGTGCTGTGCCTGCCACAACCGCCCGCGCGCGATGCAGAATCGGGCGCGGACGGCGTGGTGGACGCCGAGCCCGAGGAGGTGGCGGACGGGGAGCGGTTCGGTCCGCGGGTGCTCCACCGCGGTCCCGAAGAGCAGTTTGAATTTGGGTCCGCGCGACCCGAACTGCGCCGCCGGCGCGAACGACAGATCGACCTGCAGGGCGCCCGGGAATAGGAACACCCGGTAGGTCGCCGCGCCGGCCTGGAGATCGAAGAGGTGTACCGCGCCCCACTCGCGCTCCAGCCCCGCCGTCCAGTCGACCAGCACCTCGGCGACGGACACGCCGTCGGCGACGCCGAACCCGAGGTCGAGATCCGACCAGCGGTCACCGGGCCCGAACGCCGCGGAACCGATCATCGCGCCGGCCACGATCCGGCGGTCGGCGCGCGCGAGCGCGAGGATCCGGTCGCGCACCCGGTCACGTTCGTCGACCGTGAACATCTCAGAACCGCTTCGCCGGCGGCTAGGTCCTTGCGATTCCCAACGGCTGCGCCGGCCGCACCTGGTGGGGCATCCGCGGCTTGATTGGCCGGGCCCGCAGTTCCCGGATGATCTCGACAAGCTCCGCGGCGCCCGCGGCCAGCGCCTTTTCCCCCTTTTCCGCGGTCGCCTCCGTCGGGTCGCCCTTGATGCCGTTGGTCGAGTCGGCGCTCCAGTACTCCGTCATCCACAGGGGATTCTTAAAAGCCGGGTCCGGCTTGCGGCCCATGAGATCGCCCCAGAAATGCGGCGACTGCTGATAGGTGTTGTCCGCGGCGGCGCGGTCCATTCGGACCCGGGAACCGTCGACGGCCAGATAGACGGACGTCTCGGCTTCGCAGGCGTGTGACGTGGTCCGGGACGCACGCAGCGGATTGAAGGCGGCCCGCACGTCCTGCAGGTCCCACCACGAGGTATACGCGCAGTGCACGTCCGGCCGCTCCACCACCGTAATGCGCGCGGCCATCTCGACGAGCGGCCGGTTGCTGCCGTGGCCGTTTACCATCAGCATCTTCGTGAAGCCGTGGTGCGCGAGGCTGCGCGTGATGTCGGCGAGGTACTCGACGAACGTGTTCCAGCGGATCGTCAGCGTACCCGGAAAATCCATGTGATGCGGGCTGTATCCTACGCGGACACAGGGCAGCAGCGCGATCTCGTCCGGCGCGAGACGCGCGGCCCGCTCGCAGAACGCCGATGCGATGACGACATCGGTGTCGACGGGCAGGTGCGGCCCGTGGTCCTCGATGGTTCCAACCGGAATCAGCGCGACGCGGCCGGCGCGCACGGCGCCGTTGACCTCCTCCCAGGTCATGTGCTCGAACAGGTACGGCTGTCTTGGCATTCGACTCCCTCCTTGCGTGGTATCCGGCCCGTCAGAGCGTGCGGATGCGGGGATCGAGGACGTCCCGAAGCCCGTCGCCGAGAAGATTGAAGCCGAGGACGGTCACCGCGATCGCCAGGCCCGGCAGGACGGCCACCCAGGGGTCGATCAGCATGTACTGCCGGGCGTCGCTGAGCATGAGTCCCCACGACGGCGTCGGCGGCTGCGTGCCGAGGCCCAGAAAACTGAGCGCCGCCTCGGTGAGGATGGCGGTCGACAGCGAGACGGTCGTCTGCACGAGCAGCGGCGCGGAGACGTTCGGCACGATGTGGCGGAGCATGATTGCCGGCGTCGAGGCGCCGATCGCCCGGGCGGCTTCGACGTAGGGAAGGCGGACGACGGCAAGCGTCGGGCCGCGCGCAATGCGCGCGAACGTCGGCGCATAGACAATCCCGATGGCGAGCATCACGTTCGTGAGGCTGGGACCGAGCACGGCGGTGATGGCAATCGCCAGCACCAGGGCCGGCAGCGCGAACAGAATGTCCATCACGCGCATCGTGACGTTGTCGATCCAGCCGCCGTAAAATCCCGCGAGAACGCCGGCCGTTCCGCCGAGGGCCAGGGCCACCGCCACCGACAGCACGCCGACGTACAGCGATACGCGGGCGCCGAAGATGATCCGGCTGAGCTCGTCCCGTCCAAGCTGGTCCGTCCCGCCGGAAAAGCCGCCGCCGGGCCGCAGCAGCGGCGTCGCGATCTGTGCGGCGGGATCGTGAGCGGCGAGCAGCGGAGCCGCGAGCGCGACCAAGACGACGCAGGCCACGAGCAGGCCGCCGATGACCGCGGGCGGCGTGCGCCCGATCCGGCGAGACAGCCGGTCCCTGGCGCGAACGCTCGCCCGTTCGACCGGCAGAGCCGCGGCGCCCAGTTGGCTCACCGCGTTCGGCGACCGATCATTCGTAGCGAATTCTAGGATCCAGGGACGTGTAGGTCAGATCCACGGCGAGGTTGACGAGCACAAACGTCGCGGCGAAGAACATCACGGTGCCCTGCACCACCGGATAGTCGCGCTGGTAGACGCCGTTGAGCAGCGTCCAGCCGAGGCCGGGAAGCCCGAAGATCTGCTCGGTGATCACCACGCCTCCGAGCAGGTAGCCCATTTGCAGGCCCAGCACCGTGATGATCGGGATCAGCGCGTTGCGCAGCGCGTGCCGTAGCAACACGCCCCACGCCGGCACGCCTTTGGCCTGCGCCACCGTGACGTACTCCTGCCCCAACACCTCGAGCATGGAGGATCGCGTCATGCGGACCACCACCGCGGCGAGGCCCAGGGCGAGCGACAACACGGGCAGGAACATCTGCTGGAGATTGACCCACGGCTCGGCCCACGGCGGGACGTAGATCAGGGCCGGAAGCCAGTGGAAAAGGTACGAGGCGGTGATGATCAGCAGGATCGCGATCCAGAAGTTCGGCACGGAGAGCCCCAGGAGGCCGACGATCTGCACCGCCGTCTTCATCCGCACGCTGCGGGAGACGCTGGCCAGGATGCCCAGGGGAATCCCGACGAGCGCCACGCCGACGACCGAGAGCATCGCGAGCTCGACCGTGATCGGCAGCCGGGAGACCAGGAGCGGCGCAACCGGCTGCCCGGACCGGTATGACCAACCCAGGTCCCCGCGCACCATACTGCCGAGCCAGAACAGGTACTGGACCGGCAGCGGCCGATCTAAGCCGAACTGGTGCATCACCGCCGCCTGCTGCGCGGGGCTGAGCTGGCCCTCGGTACCCGCGAGGATATCGACGATCGTCCCCGGCAACAGGCGCACCAGCAGGAAGATCACGACGGACACGCCGAGCAGGGCGGCGACCGTCCAGAGCCCGCGCCGGATGAGATACCGCATGGAACCGGGTCTGCCCGGGGCGCGCCGGACCCGTCAGCCGGCGATCCAGGCCTTCTTCAGGAAGATCCGCCGCCCCGTGAACGACTGACGATACCCGGCGACCTTCGTGGACAGGGCTTCGAGGCTGTACTTGGCGTACCACCACCAGTTCGGCGATTCCTCGAGCAGCATCCGCTGGATTTCGACGTACAGGCTGCGGCGCTGGTCGTGGTTGGCGATCGCGCGCGCTTCGGCCAAGAGCGGCTCGATCTTCGGGTTGAAGTACCCGCCGTCGTTGGCGGCGCCCTTGGAGGCGAAGTACGGATAGAGATAGCCGTCGGGGCCCGGCCGGAACGTGTTGGCGGAGGCGAAGATCTGGCCGCCCTCCTTGCCCACGGTTTTGATCTCCTGGGCGTGCGACGCGACGAAGGCTCCCCATTCCATCTGCACGACGTTGACGTTGATGTTCAACCGCCGCAGCGCCTGCTGCACCACGAGGGTGCTGGCCACGAACTCCGGGTACTGCGGCGAGCATTTGATCTCCACCGCAAAGCCGCCGTTGGGATAACCGGCCTCCGCCAGCAGCTTCTTCGCGCCGTCGATGTCGGCCTTGCGGAACGGCAGCGTGGACGGATCGAGCGACCAGTCGCCGTACCCGGTCGGAACCGGACCGGACGGCACGCCGGCGCCGTACAGCGCCTTCTGGATGATCTCGTTCGTATCCACCGCCATCCGCATCGCGCGGCGCACGCGGGCGTCCCGCAGCGGCCCTTGGCTGACGTTGATGTAGTGCAGTGCCACCCAGGCGTTCGGCGCCTTCATCACCGTGATGCCGGGCGCGTGCTCGAGTTGTGCCACGCCCTGCGCGGTAAGCGCCGCGTACTCGACCTGGCCGGCCCGCAGGGCCGCGAGCCGCGCGTTCTCTTCCGTCAGAATCTTGAACGTCATGCTCTTAAGGTACGGATAGGGCTTGTCCCAATAGTCGTCGTTGCGGACGTAGGTCAGGTGATCCTGGGGCACGTACTCGACGAGCTTGAACGGGCCGGTGCCTATCGCCTTGATCTTGAGGTTCTCCCGCTCGGCGAGGCCCTTCGGCATGATGCCGGACGCGCGGAGCATCGCAAAGGCGCCCAGCAGGTCGGGATAGGGCGCGCTCAAGTCCGTGCGCACCGTCATCGGGTCGACGACCGTGACTTGGCTGATCGACGCGAGCGCGTCCCGCCACGGCGAGGCCGTCTTGGGATCGAGCACCCGGTCGATGCTGTACTTGACATCGTCCGCCGTCATCGGCTGCCCGTTGTGGAACTTGACGTTGGGTCGAAGATGGAAGACGTACGTCTTGCCGCCGTTCTGGATCTCCCACTTCTCCGCGAGGCAGGGGACGACGTTGGTCTTCTCGTCGTACATCGTGAGGCTCTCGTACACGTGCTCGTAACCCTGCAGCGCCGAGAAATTCGAATTGGTGTCGGGATCGAGGCTGACGGGATCCACTTCCTGGGCCGCGACGAGGGTCCCGCCGGGCTTCGGCGTCGCCGCGGCGGCGAACGCCTCCGGCAAATTGCCACGCACGAGATCGTATCCGGCCAGGCCTCCCCCGAGCGCAAGCCCGCCGGCCAGGATCTGGCGCCGGGTCATCCGTCCGTCAGACGTCGAGCGTGCCATACACCCACCCCCCTGGATCGATAACGCGCGTCAATCCCTGAGACTACGGCCCGCCGATGGCAGAGGTTCGTTCCATAGCATCGGGCGGTCTCCCTGTACCTCGCCGCCCGCGGCGGCCTACGAGTAGCGGAGGCGCGGGTCGAGAAAGTCCCGCAGCCCGTCGCCGAGCAGGTTCAGGCTCAGCACGCTGAGGACGATCGCCGCTCCCGGAAAGATGCTGATCCACCACGCCTGCCGGAGGTACACCTGGCCCTCGCTGATGATCCCGCCCCACGTCGGAATCTGCGGGGGGATCCCGACGCCGAGGAAACTCAGCGCCGCCTCGCCGAGCATCGCGTAGGCCGTGATGAAGGTCGCCTGGACGATCACCGGCGACGCCGTGTTGACGAGGATGTGCCGCAGCAGGATGCGCCAGAGCGACGCCCCGACCGCGCGGGCGGCCTCAACGTACTCCTGGGAGGCGACGACCAGCACCGACGCGCGGACGATTCGCGCGATGCGCGGCGTATAGACGAAGCCGAGCGCGATCACGACGTTCCGGGCGCTCGGGCCGAGCGACGCCATCAGCGCGATCGCGAGCAGGATGTCCGGAAACGCCATGAGCCCGTCCATGATCCGCATCAAGACGCGGTCCGCCCGGCGGTTGGTGCCGGCGACGAGGCCCGCCGCGATTCCGGCCGTCGTCGCGAGCAGCGTGACGAGCGCGCCCACGGCCAGCGACAGCCGCGCTCCGTAGAGCGTCCGGCTGAGGATATCCCGGCCGAACTCGTCCGTCCCAAACGGGTGCGCATGGCCCGGCGCCGCGAGGCGGGCCGGCACGTCGAGGGCGATTGGATCGTACGGCGCCAGCTGCGGCGCGAGCAGCGCCGCGCCGAATACGGTCAGCAGCAGGACCAATCCGACCGCCACGATGCGGCGGCGGCGCACCATTCGCGCGAGCAGCGTCGCGGCGCCTCGGCGCCCGCCCGCGCGCCGCGACGCCGGCACTCCGCCCGCCGCCGGAGGCGCGATTTGCCCCGCCGCCCTCAATACCGGACTCTCGGGTCGACCACGAAGTACATCATGTCAACCGCCAGGTTGACGAGCACGTAGATCGTCGCGACCAGCAGCACCACGCCCTGAATGACGGGGTAGTCGCGCCGCAGCACCGACGAGACCACGAGCTGCCCGATCCCCGGAAGGCTGAACACCGTCTCCGTGACGACCGCGCCGCCCATCAGCGCGGCGAAGGTCAGGCCGACCACGGTGAGGATCGGGACAAGCGCATTGCGCATCGCGTGGCGGAAGATCACCCGAGGTCGCGGCAGCCCCTTCGCGCTCGCGGTGCGGATGTAGTCGTTCCCGAGCACGTCGAGCAGACTGCTGCGCGTGAACCGAATAATCAGCGACGAATTCGGAAGGCCGAGCGCGAGCGCCGGCAACAACAGGTAGTGCAGGCTGAGCCCCAGGCCGGCGCCGGGCGGCCGGTACCCGGACGACGGCAGCCAGCCCAGGTCGACCGCGAAGAGCACGATGAGCGACAGCCCGAGCCAAAAGCTCGGCACGGCCGCCCCCAGCATCGCGAGCGCGAGGCTGGCCTGGTCGAGCCACGAGTTGCGGAAGACCGCGGACACGACGCCGACCGGGATGCCGATCGCGAGCGCGACGCCGAGCCCGAGCAGCGAAAGCATGGCGGTCGGACCCGCGTGCTCGGCGATGTCGGCCGTCACCGGGAGGTGCAGGAAGAACGACAGGCCGAGGTCGCCCCGCACCGCCCGGCCGATCCACAGCGCGAACTGCAGCGGCAGCGGCCGGTCGAGGCCGAGATCGTGCCGCAGCGCGGCCACCTGCTCATCGGTCGCGTCCTGCCCGAGCAGGATCCGCGCCGGATCCCCGGGCGTGACGTGAATCAGCATGAACACTACGACCGCGACGACCAGCAGCACCGGCAGCAGTGCCGCCAGCCGTCCGGTCAGGTACGACAGCACGCGCTACGCGGCCGGACCGTCCTGCGCGGACGGGTTCACTTCACCGCGGCGACGTTCCACGGGACGATCCAGTACGAGGCCCGGAACGTCTCGAGCGCCCGGCTGCGCAGCAAGAGGCCGTAGAACTCGCCGGGCCGGACGATCGGCGCCTCCTTGTACATGAGCGCCTGGAGCTTGGCCCACGTCTTCACGCGGGCCGCCGGATCGGCCTCGCTCGTGAACTCGCCGAGCAGCGCGTTCTTTGTCGAAGTATCGTACCACCCCGGGTACGCGGAGCTGAACACTGTGATCAGCGCCGGGTCGGGGACGAACCCGTGCGAGGTCGTAAACATGTCGTAGTCCGCGGGCTTGTTGCGGTGGTCGAGGACGCCGGCCCACTCCAGCACCTGCATGTCGACGTTGAACCCGGCGTGCTGCAGCTGCGATGTCGCCACCACCGTACTCTTGAACATGTAGTCGTACTGCTGGGTGGTGAGCCAGCGCACCGGCTGGCCGGCGTACCCGGCTTCTTTCATCAGGTCCTTGGCCCGCGCGACGTTGTGCACGTTGTACCATTCCGAGCCCGCGGTCGTGTACCACGGCGTGCCCTTCGGGTAGATGCTCGGGTACAGTGAATACAGATCCGGATTGCCGAAAGTCGCGGACATGATCGGCTGCATGTCGAGCGCGACCAGGACGGCCTCGCGGAGCTTTTCGTTCGCCATGATGCCCTGTTTCTTGTTGAAGAAGAACGTGAGAAACGACCCGGGACGGATGATCTCCGGGACGACGCGCTGGTCGTTCTTCAGGCTCGCGTAGGCGTCCTGGTTGATGCCGTCCGCGACGTCGTAGTCGCCGCTCTGCACCCCGGCGATCCGCGTCGCCACCTGCGAGACGGGGTAATACAGGACCTCGTCCGCCCACGCCTCGCGCTTGCCGGCGTAGCCGCTCAGCGGCTCGCTGCGCGCGGCGTAGTGGTCGAACCGCGCCAGCTTGACGTAGCGGTCCGGCGCCCACTCAACGAAACGATACGGGCCGGTGCCGATGAACTGCTTGATCGGGCTGGTGCCGGCCGCCTCGGCGATCTCGCGAGGCATGATCGCCGCGGCGCCGTTCGGCAGGGCCAGAAAAGCGAGCAGCGGCGCGTAGGGCCGCTTGAGCTTCATCACCACGCCGTCGCCGATCGGCTGGACGCTGTCGACGTACTGATAGACGGAAGGCCCGCGCGGGCTGACCCGGCCCCAGCGGTTGAGCGAGGACACGACGTCGGCCGGCGTCATGTCGCGGCCGTTGTGGAACGGCACGTTCTTGCGCAGCGTGAACGTGTACGTCAGGCCGTCCTTGCTGACGGTGTACCCGGACGCGAGCAGCGGCTGGATCCGCCAGTTGGCGTCGAAGATGAACAGTTCCTCGAAGACCGGGAGCGTAATCGTGGACGTCAGATCGGCCGTCGTCGCGACCGTGTCGAGCGTGAGCGGCTCGCCGATCTCGGCGATGCGAAGCGTGCCCCCGCGGCGCGGCGCCGCCGCCGCGGTCCCGACGGCCAGATCCCCGCCGAGCCATCCGCCCGCGGCCGCCGCGGCCGCCCCCCCGAACAGACCGCGCCGCGTGATTCGCGTCAGTGCGTCCGTCCTGTCCCCCTGGTTGCCCACAGCCGTCCTCCTCAGCCGAAGAGTCCCCTCGTCTTTACCGCGGCGGCGCCTTCTCCCTTCGCCCGGGTAAGACACGGACGTGGCCGCGATACCGGTCTGGCGTTGGAGGAGTGGGAAGTGCGGTTCCGCGAGCTGCTGATCGTCGAGGAGCGCCCGCGGCTCGCCTCCCCTCCGTACGCGGGCGCCGACTAGCGCACGCGGACGAACTTCTGCAGGCTGCGCAGCTCGCGGGGCGGCGTCAGCGATTTGCCGCGGATCGTGTACGACACTTCGCCGACGTAGACGTCCCCCCGCGAATCGACCGCCACCGCGTGCGGCGCGACGAACTCTCCCGGACCGCTGCCGGGCAGCGGCGCGCCGATGCGCGCCAGACGCCGGCCGGACGGCGCGAAGATCTGGAGGCGCGCGCCGAGGTTGTGGATGCCCTCGCTAACCCCGATGCTCGAGCACAGCTCGCCGACGTAGACGCGGTCCTCGTCGCCCTGCCGGTCGACGTACAGACCGCAGGGCCGGTAGAGGTTGTTCCACTGGCCGACGAAGCGGCCGCCCGAGTCGAAGATCTGCACGCGGAAGTTCTCGCGGTCGGCGACGTACACGCGCCCCGTTCGATCGACGCCGACATTGTGCGGGAGGTTGAATTGGCCGGGGTCCGTGCCCGGCTCACCCCACGACCCCAGGTGCCGGCCGTCTGCCGTGAACCGGTGCACCCGCGTGTTGCCGTAGCCGTCCGTGATGTAGAGCGAGCCGTCCGCGGCGAGCGCGACGTGCGTCGGCCGGTTGAACGGCGTGCCGCTCCACTTCGGGGCCGGTTGGTTCGGCGTCCCGATCGTGAGCAGCACCTTGCCGTCGAGGGTGCAGTGCCGGATCGTGTGGTCGCCGTCGTCGACCAGCCAGAGGGTGTCGTCGGGCGCCATCGTCGCGGCGTGGGGCCGGGTGAACATCCCCTCGCCCCACGAACGGAGAAACGTGCCGTCCCGGTCGAGCACGATCATCGGATGCGTGCCGCGGTTGAACACGTAGACGCGGTCCTGCCCGTCCACCGCGACGCCCGAGACTTCCAGATACGACCAACCGTCCGGCAGCTTCCCGAAACTGTCCTGGACGTCGTAGGTGTGCTCGTCGCTCCCAACGCGCATCGCGCCCTCCCCGCTTCGGCAGGTCATCGAGGTTGTTCGTGGACCCGAGCGACGTTCACCTGCAGAAATCCCGAGGGCGTGGCCCCGCGCGGAGCGGCGGCGGATCCCGCGCAGACCGCTTGAGCGTGTTGTTCGGCCGTGCGAAGGACATCTCCCGCGGCTATGCGAAGTCGGATCGCACCATGGCAGGCCGCCACTTTCTGCAGATCCCCGGTCCGACGAACGTGCCCGAGCGGATCCTCCGCGCGATGGACCGCGCCGTCGTCGATCACCGCGGGCCGGATCTCGCGGCGGTCGTGCACGAAGCGGTCGCCGGCCTCAAGCAGGTGTTCGGGACCCGGCGCGGCGAGATCGTGCTCTACCCCGCCTCGGGCACGGGCGCGTGGGAAGCATCGCTCGTCAACACGCTCAGCCCCGGCGACCACGTGCTCGCGTTCGTGAACGGACACTTCAGCCATTTGTACGCCGAATGCGCGCGACGCCTCGGCCTCACGGTCGACGCCGTCGACGTGCCGTGGGGCGACGGCGTGCCGCCCGAGCAGGTGGGCGAGCATCTCGTGCGGGACGCCGGCCACCGGTACCGGGCGGTCCTCGTCGTTCACAACGAGACGTCGACCGGGGTGACGAGTGATCTGGCGGCGATCCGCACGGCGATCGACGCGGCGCGGCATCCCGCCCTGTTCATGGTCGACGTCGTGAGCGCCCTCGGCAGCATCGACCTGCGGTTCGACGACTGGAAGATCGACGTCGCCCTGACCGGCACGCAGAAGGGTTTGATGCTTCCGCCCGGCATGGCGGTCCTCTGCGCGGGCCCGCGGGCGCTCGAGGCCGCGGAGCGCGCGGCGCTCCCGCGATACTTCTTCGACTGGCGGCCGGTGATCCGCGAGATGCAGCGGGGGTACTTCCCCTATACGCCGGCGACCCTGACCCTCTACGGGCTCCGCGAGGCGGTGCGGATGCTGCTCGAAGAGGGGTTGACCAACGTTCTCGATCGGCACCGCCGGCTGGCGGAGGGCGTACGGCGCGCCGTGTCTGCCTGGGAGCTCGAAAACCTCTGCGCGCGCCCCGAATGGCACTCCAACAGCCTCACCGCGGTGGTAGTGCCGCGGGGCGCGGATTCAGATGCCGTCGTGCGGACTGCGGCCGGACGGCTCAATCTCTCGCTCGGCGTCGGGCTCGGCCGCGTGAAAGGCAAAGTCTTCCGGATCGGGCACCTCGGTGCGCTGAACGAGCTGGAGGTCCTCGCGACGCTCGCGGGCACGGAGCTCGCCTGCACGATGGCCGGCATCCACGTGCCGCTCGGCGCCGGTGTGACGGCGTGCGAGCGGTTCTTCGCGGAGCAGTACGCGGCGGCCGTCCCCGCGCCGTCGCGCTAGCCGCGCGCCTACCGGCTCGAAAGCAGCCGGTCCACCGCCCGCCGGTCGGGCACGCTTCCCGATTCGCAGCGCAGCGCCGCCGCGGCCGCGCCGAACCGCAGGCAGGCCTCCGGACCGCGTCCCTCCGCCAACGCAAGCGCGAACGCCCCGTGGAAGACGTCACCCGCGCCGGTGGTGTCGCGGGCCGTCACCTCGAACGCCGGCAGGCGGCCGTCCGCATGGAGCACGCCGTCCGCTCCGAGCGTCACCGCACCCCAGAGGCCATCCGCGCGTAGAGACTCGAGCAGCGCGGGAGCGCCGCCGCGGCGCGCCGCCACGTCCTCATCGGCGATGATGTGGGTCGCGGTGCGGACGAGCGCCCACACCGCCGGGCTGTCCAGGTCGAAATCCACTACGACGGGGAGCCCGCGCGCGCGCGCGGCCGCGGCGAGAACGGCACCCGCGCGCGGGAGCCGGCTGTCCACGAGCACCGCCTGCGTCCGGTCGAGCGCGTCGATCGGGGCGAGGTACGGCTCGTCGGGGAGCCCCTCGCCGGGATAGGCGGTGATGAACCGCTCGCCGCCGGGCACGATCGCGATCGACGACACCGGGGTCCGGCCGCCGGGGAACACCTGCGTGTGCCGCAGGTCGACGCCGTACGACTTGAGGAATGCGGCGACGCGCGTTCCGGCCGGGTCCCCGCCCAGCGACCCCGCGAAGATCGCCGCACCGCCGAGACGCGCAACCGCCGCCGCGGCCACGGCGCCCTGCCCGCCGAGCTCCTCCGCGTATGCGCGCGCCGGCATGCGTCCGGTGGGCGGCCACGCGTCGACCCAGAACCGGTGGTCCAGCACGGCAAGGCCGAGCACCAGGACGCGCGCCACGCTGCGCTCAGTGTACCGGAGGACAGCCGGACCCGAGCGGGGTTACGACGGCGCGCGGACCCGCGCGCGCTCGGCCGCGAGGCGCCGGAAGTTGCCCTCGTCGATCATCCGGCGGTGGTCCGGCGAGATGCCGCTTTCGTCGAGGTCGGCGAGGGTGTCGCGGATGTAACGCGGGCCGCCCTCGGGATCGAACGGCGTGTCGCTGCCGAACAGCACACGCTCCGGCGGAAAGTACGCGAGCCCGCAGCGCATCCCGTGGGCCGACCCGAAGAGCGCGGTGTCGGCGTAGAACCGGCGGAAGTACCAGGCCGGCGGATGTGCCAGCCGCACCGGCAAGGTCTCGGCCTTCCCTTCTTCGCCGCGCGTGCCGAACTGCTCCCAGCCGCCGTTCATCCGGCCGGACATGTACGGCGCCATCGCGCCGAGGTGGTGGGCGATGATCACCGCGTCGGGATGGCGGTCGAAGAGGCCGGTGAAGACCAGGCGCGCCATCGCGATCGTCGTTTCGTACGGCCACCCGAAGATCTGCCACAGATCGTACAGCGACTGCGTTTCCGTCACGTAGTCGGGGAAGCTCGCCGCCCGCGCCGGATGCAGAAAGATCGGCATCCGCCGCCGCGCCGCTTCCTCGATCACCGCGAGCGTGGCCGGCTCGTCGAGCGGCCGGCCCGCGACGTTGGAGTAAATCTGCACGCCGAAGAACGCCGGCTCTCCGGCCAGCCGCTCCAGTTCCCGCATGCTCGCGTCGGGGTTGTTCAACGGCAGGCCGCCGAACGCGCCGGCGAACCGGTCGGGGTGCACGGCGACGAGTTCGGCCATCCCATCGTTGCCGAGCCGCGCCAGATCCGGCGTGGCGTCCGGCGGTCCCAGGCGGTCGATCGACGGCAGCGCGAGGGAAAGCACCTGCCGGTACTCGCCGAAGACGTCCATCACCCGGAACCGCACGTCGAGATCGTAGAGACACGGGATCCCTTTCATCCGCTTCGCCATGAAGAAGCCCGGGATCTCGTTGAGCCGTGCGAAGTAGCGCGTGGGCAGGACGTGCGTGGCGACGTCAATGCGCATGGGCATTGGGTACGCCGCGGTGGAGCACGCTCCTCCAGCGGCGCCGGGCCGCGGCCTGCGTCGTGCTCGTGTTCCGGGCGCGACCGCGGGCGAGGGCTCCCGCTCGGCCTGGGTCACGCCACGCCCGCCTAGGACTTCGCGTCGGGTCCGCCGCCCACGATCGCCTGTCCCCCCTGCACGACGAGCGCGACGCGCCGCAACGCGGCGATGTCCGCCGTCGGATCGCCCTCGACCGCCACCAGGTCCGCAAGCTTGCCCCGCGCGACCGTCCCGAGCCGGTCGCCGGCGCCGAGCGCCTCCGCCCCGTGCCGCGTCGCCGCGACCAGCGCGTCGGACGCGCTCATCCCGCACTCGACCATATAGGCGAGTTCCTCGGGCAGCGACTCAAACCGGCCGAGCCCGAAGAAGATGTCCGTGCCGGCCGCCATCGTAACCCCGGCGGCCATCGCGATCTGATAGCTCTCCACGTGCCGCTTCGCCCGCACCGGGATCGAGCGCATCATGGGAACGGCCTTGTACTCCTCCCAGCGGTCCATGATCAGCTTCGAAACGAGGAGCGTCGGCACCATCGTGATCCCGCGGCCGGCCATCGCGCGCGCCGTCTCCTCGTCCAGGTCACAGCCGTGCTCGATCGTATCCACACCGGCGCGGATCGCCATCTTGGTGGACTCGAGCAGCGAGGCGTGGCAGGCGACGCGGCGACCGAGCCGGTGCGCTTCGTCGACGATGGCGTTCAGCTCGTCCTGGGTAAACTCCACGACGTTCAGCGGGCCGTTGGTCGTGACTTTGATGCAGGCGGCGCCCGCCTTGACCTGCTCGCGCACCGCGCGGCGGCAGTCATCGGGGCCGTCGGCCTCGCGCGCGAACCCCGGCGGCGCGGGCGCCTCGGAGCCGTGCCCGCCGGTCATGCAGATGATCTGGCCGCAGGGATAGACGCGCGAGCCGGCGATCTCGCCCCTCGCCACCGCGTCCCGTACCGCGATCGCCGCTCCGGCCTGCGTGCCGACGTCGCGGAGACATGTGATCCCGGCGGCCTGCGTGGCCCGCACGTTGCGGGCGGCCGCGAGCGCGACCGAGGCCGCGGTGGGCGCCGCGCCGCGCGCGCCCCACCCCAGGTGCACGTGGAGATCGATCAGGCCCGGAAGCAGCGTACGGCCCGTGAGCTCGAGGGTCCGCGCGGATGCGCCGCCGGCGTCCGGTGCGTCGCCGTCGAGCACGTCGGCGATGCGATCGCCGTCGATCACCACCGTCCGGAGGCGCGGAGCGCTCCCCGTGCCGTCGAACACCCGCGCGCCGCGCAGAATCAGCCCGGCCATGCCCAGCCCCTCCCCGAGGTCAAATCTGCAGCCGGGGATCGAACGCGTCGCGCAGCCCGTCCCCGACCAGATTGAACGCCATCACCGCGAGAAAGACGCAGGCGCCGGGGAACAGCGACACCCACCACGCGACGCCCAGGTACTCGCGGCCGTCGGCGATGATGTTGCCCCAACTGGGCTGCGGCGGCTGCACGCCGAGCCCGAGGAAGCTCAATCCGGCCTCCGTCAGGATCGCCAGCCCGACCCGCAACGTCGCCGAGATCACGATCACCGGCACCACGTTCGGCAGCAGGTGGCGGACGATGATGCGGGCGTTCGACGCGCCGGTGGCGCGGACGGCCGTCACGAAGTCGCGCGACCGCAGCGCGAGCATCTCAACGCGGACCAGGCGCGCGGCCGGCGGCCAGGCGGTCAAGCCGATGATCCAGATCAGCCGGCCGACGCTGGGGCCGAAGAGCGCGAGAAACGCCACGGTCAGGAAGAACACCGGGATCGCGAGCACGACGTCGGTGACCCGCATCAGAACCGCGTCGGCCGCCCCGCCGAGATAGCCCGCGAGCGTCCCGACGAGCACACCGGCGACGATCGAGACGAGCATCGAGAGTACGCCGATCGCGAGCGACACGCGGGACGCGACGACGATGCGGCTCAGGATGTCGCGCCCCAGATCGTCGGTGCCGAGCAGGTAGCGCCCGTCCGGCGCGTGGAGGATGTCGAGGACGTGCGGCGCGGACGGCGGGTACGGCGCGAACCGCTGCCCGCCGGCGGCGACGAGCAGGAAGAACACCATGATCGCGGCGCCCATGATCGCGCGCGGGTTGCGGACGAACCGATGCCACGGGCCGCGGCGGCGGCCCGCCGCGACGGCGCGCGCGGGAGCCGGTGCGGCGGCGGGAGCGATCTGCGCGCTCATCCGTGCCGGATCCGCGGATCCAGGTACAGGTATCCCACGTCCGCGAGCAGGTTGCTGAGCACCACGAGCATCCCGGCGATCGCCGTCGTCGTCAGCACCGTGGGGTAGTCGCGCGACAGCGCGGCGCCCACCGCCAGCCGCCCGAGCCCCGGCAGGGCGAAGATCGACTCCACGATCACCGAGCCGCTGAGGAGAAACGGCAGCAGGAGCGCCGTGATCGTCACGACCGGCAGCAGCGAGTTGCGGGCCACGTGCTTGAGGAGCACGGTCCGCTCCGCGAGGCCCTTGCTGCGCGCCACCTTGACGTAGTCCTGACTCAGGGAATCCAGCAGCGACGACCGCGCGTAGCGGACCAGGACCGGCAGGATACCGAGCGCCTGCACGACGGTCGGCATGATCAGGAAACGCCAGATGACGAACGGCGAGTATCCGGCGGTGCCGGTCGGACGGATCCCGCTCGCGGGCAGGAGACCCAACTGCTCGGTGAAGACGAAGATCAGCACCAGCCCGAACCAGAACGTCGGCAGCGAGATCCCGAGGAGCGAAAACAGCGTCGCCGCGTGATCGACCACGCTGTAGGGCCGGGTCGCCGACAGAAACGCGATCGGCAGGGCGAGCGCCCCGGTCAGCGCGACCGACGCGAGCGTCAGGATGAGCGTCGTCGGCAGCGCGTCGGCGACCTGACGCATGGTGGGGCGCCGGTCGCTGAAGCTGCGCAGCCGGCCGGTGAACAGGTCGGCCATCATCGACACGTACTGCACCGGCAGGGGCCGGTCCAAACCCAATTCGTGGCGGAACTGGGCGATGTCGGCGGAGCCGCGCTGCTCCGGCGGAATCAAGAACTGCACCGGATCGCCGGGCGCCAGCACCAGCAGGGCGAAGGTGATCGCGGTGATGCCGAAGACCAGCGGAACGAGCGCGACGAGGCGGCGGACGAGATAGCCGGCCACGGACCGCGGCGGGGCGGACGCGCCCCCTACCGCTCCTTCCAGCGGGGCAGCGATTTGAAGAAGGCGCTGAGCGAGTCGATGTCTGCCGGCACCACAAAACGCCGGCGGATGCCCCAGAGAACGTCGGGGCGCACGGTGAGCACGCGCGGCGCGTCCCGGATGACCAGCTGCTGAATCTCCGCGTAGACCGCCTGCTGCCGGGCGCGGTCGCGGGTCAGGATCGCCTCGTCGAGCAGCTTGTCCATCTCCGGGTTGTTGTATCCGAGGGTCCGGGCGCCGATGCCGCTGCTCCGAAAGTTATTGTCCAGCTCGGCCTGCACCGGGATGAGCAGGTTGAACCACGCGAGCCCGGCCAGCTCGAAATTCCCGCCGGGCGTGTAGTAGCGGCTGAAGAAGTCGCCGAACTCGACCGCCTGAACCTGGATGTCGATGCCGACCGCGCGCAGATACTGCTGGATCAAGAGCGCCTGATTTTGATAGTCCCTGCCGGCAAGGAATCCGTACTTGACGGCGAAGCGCTGCCCGCCCTTCTGGAGGATGCCGTCCGATCCCGGAGTCCAGCCCGCCTCGGCCAGCAACTGCTTCGCCCTGGCCGGATCGTACGAGTAGCCCCTGATGTTCTTGTCGTACTGCCAGAGGCTCGGATGGATGGGGCTCTGCGCGACGGTACCGAGCCCCTGGTACAGCGCGCGCAGCATCTCCGGACGGTTGATGGCGTACGCCATGGCCTGGCGGACGCGCACGTCCTGGAAGATCGCCACCCGGAAGTTCGGCGCAAACCAATAGTAGGTATCGCCGGGAACGCGCAGGACCGTGATCCGCGGATCGCGCTGGAATGTCCGGTAGGCTTCGGGAATGACGCGCCCCGCGTCGATGTTGCCGGCGCGCAACTCCGCGGCGACGGTGGCGTCATCGGGAACGGCTTTCAGCACGAGCCTCGGCAGGGTCGGCGCGCCGCCCCAATAATCCCGGAACGCTTCGAACGTAATGCTCTCCCGCTCCCGCCAGTCCGTAAGCCTGTACGGTCCGGCGCCGATCGGCCGGCGCGTGAACGGCGCTTCTTGTATCCGGTCCACGTCGAGCCCGGCGAGCGCGTGGGCCGGAAGAATGGCTACCGTGCCGATCTGCTCGTAGAAGAACGGATACGGCCGGTTGAGGATGAACCGGACCGTCTTCGGATTCACGACCGTGATGCCGGTCACGTGGGGCGTCTTGGCCGCCTTGTACTCCTGGGCGCCCGCGATCTCGAGCAGCGCCGGCGGCGTGGTCGGATATTTCGGGTGCAGGTACAGCTCGTACGTGAACTTGACGTCCTGCGCCGTGACCGGCGTGCCGTCCTGGAACCGGGCATCCCGCAGCGTGACGAGATACGTCTTGCCGTCGGGCGAGACCGGATACCGCGCCGCCAGCCGGCCGCCGACGTTGCCCCGTGCATCCACCGCCGTCAGCGAGTCATTGATCAACTGGCCGACCTCCGCCGCGACCGCCTGGCTGACGCCGAGGAGACGGGACGGCAGGTTGGAGATCGCGACGACGGCCTGGGCCGGCGCGTCGCCGCGGGCGGGGGCGCCCGCCAACCCCGCCGCCAGGCCGAGGACGAGCAGCGCCGCGGCCGTGCGTGTCTTCATCGGTCCCCTAATGCACCGCCCAGCGCGGCACCGAGCCGAAGAACGCGCGCAGCGAGTCAATCCCGCCCGGCAGCGCAAAGCGCTTCCGCACGCCCCAGATGACGTCCGGCCGGATGGTCATGACGCGCGGCGCATCCTGAATGATGATCTGTTGAATCTGGGAGTAGATCGCCCTCTGCCGGGCGCGGTCGCGTGTCAGGATGGCGTCGTCGAGCAGTTTGTCGAGCTGCGGATTGCTGTACCCGAGCAGCTTCGACACGCTGCCCGTGCTCTTGAAGTTGTCCTCGAGCTCGCTCTGCGGCGGGAACAACAGGTTGAACCAGGCGATCCCGACCACTTCGATGCTGCCGCCCGGGGCGAAGTAGCGGCCGAAGAAGTCGCCCCGCTCGTGCGCCTCCACGTCCACGTCCATTCCGATCGCGCGCAGGTACTGCTGCACCAGCAGCGCCTGGTTCTGGTACTCCTTGCCGGCGAGGAAGCCGTACTTGAACTTGAACCGCTGGCCGCCTTTCTGGAGGACGCCGTCCGGGCCGGGGGTCCACCCCGCCTCCGCCAGCAGCTGCTTCGCCTTCGCCGGATCGTACGTATAGCCCTTGATCGTCTTGTCGAACTGCCAGAGGCTCGGATGGATCGGACTCTGCGGGATCGAGCCGAGGCCCTGGTAGAGCGCGCGCAGCATCTCCCGGCGGTTGATCGCGAACGCCATCGCCTGCCGCACGTGCACGTCCTGGAACATCGGCATCCGGACGTTCTCCGCGAACCAGTAGTACGTGTCGCCCGGCACGCGCACGGTGTTGACCTGCGGGTCCCGCTGAAAGCTCCGGTACGCGTCGGGCAGGATCCGGCCGGCGTCGATGTTGCCGGCGCGCAGCTCCGCGAGCACGGTGGCGTCTTCGGGAATCAATTTCAGGATCACGCGCGGCAGGCTCGGCGCACCGCCGTAGTAGCTCGGCGACGCATCGAAGGTAATGCTCTCCCGCTCCCGCCAGTCCGTGAGACGATACGGCCCTGCCCCGATGGGCTTCCTGGTGAACGGCGACTCCTGCAGACGCGCGACGTCCAACCCGGCGAGCGCCTTGGCCGGGAGGATCGGGGCGTTACCGATCTGCTCGTAGAAGAACGGGTACGGCCGGTTCAGAATAAAGCGGACCGTCTTCGGGTTGACGACGGTGATGCCGGTCACGGACGCGCCCTTCCCGGCTTTGTACTCCGGCGCGCCCGCGATCTCGAGCAGCGCGGGCGGCGTCGTCGGGTACCTCGGATGCAGGTACAGCTCGTAGCTGAACTTGACGTCCTGCGCGGTGATCGGCGTACCGTCCGAAAACTTGGCGTCGCGCAGCGTGACGAGGTAGGTTTTCCCGTCCGGCGAGACGGGGTATTTCGAGGCGAGCCGGCCCACCACGTTGCCGGCCGCGTCGACGGTCGTCAGCGAATCGTTGATGAGCAGACTCACGTAGGCGGTGACCGCCTCGCTGCTGCCGAGGATGCGGATCGGGAGCCCCCACATCGCCACCACTGCCTGGGCGGGTCCCTGACCGCGCGCGGGCACGCCGCCCACGCCCGCCACAAGCAGTACCGCCAGTACGATCGCACCGGCCCGCATCCTCATTCCAAGACGCCTCCCTATGGCTGGGACTTCTTGCGCGGCCGAACTTCGAGCCGCAGAAGCGATTCGAGACCTCGGATCATCGCGGTCGCGTCCTGGGCGCCGTACCCAAACGCCCGCGCGAGCTGCATCAGCTCGACGGCGCCGTTCGCGGCCGGGAGCGGCACCGTCATCTCGCGCGCCAGCGCCGTCGCTTGGCGGATATCCTTGTAGGCGAGATCGAGACGGAAACCGACCCGCTCGAACTCCCCGGCGAACACCTTCGGCACCATCCCCTGGAGCGCCGGGCTGTTCGACGTCGAGGACGCCAGCATCGTGAAGAACTGCTCGACGTCGAGGCCGGCCGCGGCGGCGAAGGCGAACCCCTCCGCGATGCCGGCGCTGGCGATGATGCCGATCATATTCTGAATGAGCTTCGCGGTGTGCCCCGCGCCGACCGGCCCGAAATGATAGATGTTGGACCCCATCGCGTCGAAGACCGGGCGCACGTCGGCGAGCGTCGCGGCGTCGCCGCCGACCATGATCGTCAACGTGCCGTCCTGCGCGCCTTTCGGACCGCCGGTGACCGGTGCGTCCAGAAACCGTCCGCCGGCCCCGGTCACGCGGGCCGCGATGCGCCGGGTGTGCGGCGGGAAACTCGTCCCCATGTCGATGACGGTGTGTCCGGCGCCCGGCGAGCCGGCGCTTCCGAAGAGCAGCGCCTCCACGTCGTCCGCGGTGGGCAGCATCGTGATGATGATCTGCGACCGCCCGATCGCCTCCGCGGCGTTCGGCGCCTCGACCGCGCCCTTCGCGACGACGCGGTCGATCGGCCCGCGCGAGCGGTGCGCGACGACGGCGACCCGGTGGCCAGCGGCGAGCAGGTGACCGACCATCGGCTCACCCATGATGCCCGCACCGAAGAACGCGATCGTGGCCATCCCCACGCTCCTTTGCGCCGCCGGGGCGCACCCGCCCGCATCTGCAAACTATGTGCGGCGTCTCTCTGATTCAGTTTGGGCCGGAGGACTCCTGTCCGCCCGGCGAGAACGCGAGTCGCCATGCCCCGCTCGCGTCCGCGCGCATCCACCGACCATATTCTCGTCGCCGTCCGCGACCTCACCGAGGCCGCCCGAAGGTTCGAGACGACGTACGGGCTGCGCGCGCTCGAGGGCGGGCGCCACCCGGGCGTCGGCACCGCGAACATGATCATCCCGCTCGGGTCCACGTATCTCGAGCTGATCGCGGTCGTCGATAACGCGGAAGGCGAGCGGTCTCGGATGACCCGCCGGATCACCCGCGCGGTGGAGGACGGCCGGACGTTCGCGACCTGGGCGGTGCGCACCGACAACCTCGACGCGCTGCGGGAGCATCTGCTCGGCGCGGGCCTGGAACTCGCCCCGCCCGTCGCCGGCGCGCGTCAGCGTCCCGACGGGGTCACTCTGCGGTGGCGGAGCCAGATGCTGGTCGAGCCCGGCGAGCCGAGCGTGCTGCCGTTCGTGATCGAATGGCAGGTGCCGCCGGGACAGCATCCGGCCGAAGCGAAGGTCGAGCACCCGTCCAAGGCGCGCGGTATCCGCACCGTACGGCTCGGGGATCCCAATCCTGACGCGGCGGGCGCGCGGTTCCGGGAGCTGCTCGGCGAGGATCTCAACGTCGCGTTCGAGCGCGCGGCCGCGAGCGGCGTCGCCGCGGTCGAACTGGACACGCCCGGCGGCGCGCTGACGGTCGTCTAGCGGGCGCCGCCGCGTACGATCCGGCTACGGCTTGAAGAGGCCCCGCCCGACGGCCGCCACTTTGCCGTCGGCACCGGTCACTTCGACGTCCGCGACCGCGAGCGATCGGCCGACCCGAACGGGCTTGGCACTTGCCAGAAGATCGCCGGATTTCACGGGGCGCAGGTAATCGATCCGCAGGTCGACCGTCACGACGTCGTGACCGACGGCGGCGATGATCGCGAAGGTCCCCGCGATGTCGATCAGGGATGCGATCGCCCCGCCGTGCACGTACTGCGCGAGCTCGTCGTCGCCGGCGATCAGCTCACCCCGAAACGGCATCCGGACGACCACCCCGTCGGCGGCGGCGCGGACCATCTCCAGACGCAGCAGCCGGGCGTACGGCGACTGGCGCAGCACCTCCGGAAGCGTCGCGAGCGGAAAGATCGACACTACACCCCTCCCTTGAGCGTCCCGACCGCCTCGACCGCGCGCGCCCGCAGCGCCAGCCGGTCGACTTTGCCGGTGCTGCCGAGCGGCGCCTGCTGCACGAAGAACACCTCACGCGGATGCGCGTACGCCGGACCCCGCGACAGGAAGAACTGCTTCAGCTCGCCCGCGGTCGCGGACCGCCCCTCGTGCAGCACCACAAACGCCACGGGCGCTTCGCCCTTGACGGCGTGCGGCACCGGCACCACGAACGCCTCGCGGACGGCCGGGTGCAGCAGCAGCAGGTCCTCGACTTCCTTCGGATAGACGTTCTCGCCGCCGACGTTGATCATGTCGTCGACGCGGCCGAGGATATAGTAGTAGCCCTGCTCGTCGGACCGGACGAGGTCGCCGGTGTGCAGCCACCCCGCGGGATCGAATTTGGCCGAGGTCAGATCCGGCGCCTTGTAGTACCCGCGGGCGAGGCCGGGATTCCGGACCCAGAGCTCACCGGACTGCCCCGCCCCCGCGTCGCGCCCGTCCCGGCCGACGACCCGGACCTCGCAGCCGGGCAACGGCAGTCCGCAGCTGCCGACCTTCCGCGGACCGAACCGCGGGCTTTCGAAGACGACGGGGCCGCCCTCGGTGAGGCCGTAGCCTTCGCTGATGCTCGCGCCGAACGTGTCCTCGAACTCCCGCAGCAGGTCGGGCGGCACCATCGCCGAGCCGCACGCGGCCCAGCGCAGCGACGTCACGTCGTACTCCGCGAGCAGGCGTTTCTGGTTGAGAACGAGCCGGAACATCGCCGGGGTGCCGGTGATGTAGGTGCACCGGTACCGCGCGATGGCCTTGATCACCTCGGCCGGGTCGAAGCCCGGGAGAATCACGAGCGCCCCGCCCGCCATCAGGATCGGCTTCACCGCCGCGGCCATCGCGTTCTTGTGGTAGAGCGGCACGGCCACGAGCGCGCGGTCGCTCTCGTCGAGCATCATCACGCGCCGCACCATGTCGCCGTTCCAAAACTGGCCGGCATGGGTCAGCAAGACGCCCTTCGGGCGGCCGGTGGAGCCCGAGGTGTACGGCTGCATGCAGACGTCGCCGGGCGCGGCCGCGGCGCTCTCGACCGTCTCCGGGGCGTCCCCGAGCAGGCGGTCGTACGACAGCGCGCCCGCCGGCAGATCGCCGGTCGACACGAGCGCACGGAGGCGCGGCACGTCGGCGCGCAGGCGCGCCGCGACATCTCGCAGCGTCCCCGACGCGACGAGCACTTCCGCGTCGCAGTGCTCGACGCAGTACCGCAGCGTGTCATAGCCGGCCCGGATGTTGAGCGGCACGGGCACCGCGCCGGCGCGCATGCCGCCGAAGATCGCTTCCACAAACGGCCACTCGTTCGGAAACAGGAGCGCCACGCGCGCCCCGGGCCGCACGTCGAGGCCGCGCAGCATTCCCGCGACACGGTTCATGCGGGTGTCCAGTTGCCGGTAGGTCAGCGTGACGTCGCCCTGGATGACGGCCGGGCGGTCGGGGAACACCCGCACCGGCACGCGCGCCAGATCGCCAAAGTTGCCCCGGTAGGCCGTATTCATCTTGGGCCCACGAGAGGCCGTCCCGGGGCCTCCGGCGCCGGCCGGGGACGCCGCGCCGCTATTCGAGCGGATGGATGATCACCTTCCCGATCACCTCGCGGTCTTCGAGCAGCCGCTCGCCTTCCGCGGTCTGCGCGAGCGGCAGCACGCGGCCGATCACCGGCCGGATCCGCCCGGCCTGAACCGCCGCGAGCAGCGCGAGAAGGTCCTCGCGCGTCCAGCCGTCGGAGCCGAGAATCGTGAGCTCTCTCACCCACACGTAGCGCAGGTCGGTGACCGCCTCGAAACCGGTGGTCGCGCCGCAGGTGAGGAGCCGGCCGCCCTTGCGGAGCGCGCGCAGGCTCCTCGACCAGGTCTCCCGGCCGGTGTAGTCGACGACGACGTCGACGCCACGCTTCTCCGTGAGCCGCCAGACCTCGCGGTCGAACTCCACGTCGCGGTAGTTGATCAGGTGGTCGGCGCCGAGATCGCGCAGTGTGCCCAGCTTGTCTTCACGGGAGGCCGCGGCGTACACGGTACAGCCCGCCATCTTCGCGATCTGCACGCACGCCGTGCCGACGCCGCCCGCGGCGCCGAGGATCAGGATCCGCTCGCCGGCGCGCACGGCGCCGCGTGTGAGCATCATCCGCCAGGCGGTGCCGTAGGCGATCGGCAGCGCCGCCGCCTCGTCGAAGGAAAGGCCGTCGGGCAGCGGGATCAGGTTCGCCGCGGGCACGAGGGCGTACTCCGCGAGCCCGCCGGGGACGTCTTCACCGATCGCGCCCCCCGGGACCGCCGGATCGACCAGGACGCGCTGCCCGACGACGATGCCCGGCGCCGCGCCCGCAGACTCGACCGGTGCCGCCGGGCCCAGCGCTTCCACCACGCCGGCGATGTCGCCGCCGGAGGTGAACGGCAGCGGCGTGTGCTTGCCCGGCATGCCCCGCCGGACGAAGATATCGAGATGGTTGAGTCCGCAGGCGTGGACGCGCACGATCGCCTGGCCCACCCCGGCGCCGGGCGCCGGCGCAGCCTGCTCGAGCTGAAGCCTATCGCGTCCGCCGTGCTCACGGATCACGATCGCGCGCATCCGTACCTCCCTAGAGCCGGTGCCGCGGATCCAGGTAGTCCCGGACCGCGTCTCCGAGGAAATTGAACGCCAGCACTGTTGTGAAAATTGCCACGCCGGGAAAACCGGCGATCCACCACGCCTGGGGTAGTTCGCGCCCGGTGCTCACCATCGCCCCCCACTCCGGTGTCGGCGGCACCGCGCCGAGCCCGAGGAAGCTCAGGCCCGCCGCCGTGATGATGGCCGCCCCCAGGTCCACCGTCGCCAACACGATGATGCTTGCGCGGATGTTGGGCACTATCGCGCGCAACAAGATCCGCAACGGCCGCTGCCCGATCGCCACCGCGGCATCCACATATTCCATTCGGCGGATGTTCAACACCTCGCCGCGGGCGAGCCGCGCGTACGTCGGCCACCACACCAGCACCATCGCAAGCCCGGCGTGAAGCACGCCCGGCCCCAGGGCGACCGCGATCGCCATCGCGAGAATGATCGACGGAAACGCCATGATGACCTCGGTCGCGCGCATGATCAGTTCGTCGGCGCCCCCGCCGGCATAGCCGGCGACGGTGCCGATCGCCATGCCCGCGACGGCGGCCACCGAGACTACGCCGACGCCGATCAGCAGCGTCACTCGACCGCCGTACAACACGCGGGTGTAGATGTCGCGACCGAGGTCGTCTGTGCCGAAGAGATGCCGCGCGCTCGGCGGCTGCAGGGTCTCGTCCACGCGCTGCTCGTCGTAGCCGTAAGGGGACAGGAGCGGCGCCGCGGCCGCGACCGCCGCCCACGCCGCCAGCACGATCAACCCCACGATAACCCCGGTCCTCCGCCAGGCGCGCCGCGATCGGACAGCACGCACCATCTCCACAACCGCCGCGGGCTCGGCGGCACGCACCGCAGCGTCGAGGCTACTCGTAGCGGATCCTCGGGTTGAGGTAGGCGTAGAGCACGTCGACGAGGAGGTTGAGAAGTACGTAGAACACGCCGATCACAAGCGCGATGCCCATCACGGCGGGAAAGTCGAGGTTGCTCGCGGACATGAACGCATAGCGGCCGAGGCCCGGCCACGAGAAGATCGCTTCGGTTAGAACGGTGCCCGACATCAGCTGCGCGTACAAGAGCCCCATCACGGTGATGATCGGAATCAGGGCGTTGCGCACGGCGTGCCGCCACACCACGCGCGCGTCGGCGAGTCCCTTCGCGCGGGCGGTGCGCACGAAGTCCCGGGCCAGCACGTCGACGACCGTGGCGCGGGTGATGCGCGCAATAAACCCCATGCCGGCCGTCGCGAGCACCACGGCCGGCAACACGAGATGGGCGAGCGCGTTCCGGAACACCAGCCAATTGCCCCGCACCAGGCTGTCGATCACGTACATGCCCGTGATCGGCGGGCCCGGATCCAACCCAGGGTCGAGCTGGCCAGGCGGCGGCGCCCACCCGAGCACGAAGTAGAAGACAAAAAGCAGCAGGATCGCATACCAGAAGATCGGCAGCGCGACCCCAACGGCCATGACCGAGCGCACGACCAGGTCGACCGGCGTATCGCTGCGGACCGCCGCGGTGACGCCGAGGAGGCCGCCGATGACGATCGCGCCCAGCATGCCGGCCGTTGCGAGTTCGACCGTTGCCGGCAACGACAGGGTCAGCTCCGTCCTGACCGGCTGTCCGGTCGCGATCGAGGTGCCGAGATCACCGCGAGCGAGACGGCCGAGGTAGACTGCGTACTGCACGGGCGCAGGCCGGTCGAGGCCCCACTTGTGCCGGAACGCCGCCACGAGCTGCGGATCCTGCGCGGCATGGTCGCCGAGACTCGTCAGCACAAGATCCGCGGGCAGCGCGTGCGAGATCAGGAACGTGAGCAGGGTGATGCCGATCAGGGTCGGCAAACTGAGACCGAGCCGCCGGATGATGTACCGAGCCATGGAGCGATCCGCCGATCAGCCGTCGACGGCCGGAGCCCTGGCCGGCGACTTCATCGGATAACGTACAGGTGGTTATCTCCCTCGGTCAGGACCTCGTGGCCGTGTTCGGTAATGAGGACGGTGTCGCTGACGCCCAGGCCGTGCTTCGGATAGTCGAAGACGGTCGGGAGGATGTGGAAGATCATGCCCGGCTGCAGCGGCTCCACCTCGCCCTCTCGCAGCTGGAATGTCTGCGCCTCGCTCCAGTCCGGAGGGAACGCGGCGCCGAGAGAGTAGCCGGCCTTGTGGCGGAACAGGTCACCGCACCCTCCGTCAACCATGACCTTGCGAACGGCGCGGTCCACCTCCTGCGCGGGATTGCCGGGCTGCATGTGCTCGAGACCGGCCTCGATGGCCCGCCGGCACAAGTCGACGCGGTCGATGACCTCCTTGGGCGGGTCGCCGACGAAGGCGGTGCGCATCATTGCCGCGTGGTACCGCTTCACCGACGCGCCGATCTCATGGTAGACGACGTCCCCGGTCCTGATCGTGACGCCCTCCGGCGCCGCGTGCGCCATGGACCCGTGGACGCCGGTGAGGATCATCGGCGGCTCCGCGACCACCTCGCTGCCATGCCGCAACAGGTAATCGTACGCGGTGGCCATCACATCGTTCTCGGTGAGCCCGGGGCGGATCGAGCGAATCGCGGCCTGCATCCCACCCGACAGGATCTTGGCCGCCTGCCGAGTATAGGCCTGCTCCGCGGGAGACTTGATGAGCCGGAGGCGCTCAATGATCCCGGTCCCGTCGACCCAGTTGGTGTGCGGGAGCCGTCGCTGCAGGCCTTCGAATTCGGTGAACGTGAAATACCACGCCCCTTTGTCGAAGGAGACGGTGGCACGATCGAGCCGGTACTTGCCGAAGATACGCGCCGTCGCGTCGAGATAGTCCTCCGAATCGTCCCAGTATTCGGCGCGCCCGGTCCAGGAGGTTCCGTCGATCACATTCTTCTCGACATACCGCGCCAGGTGGATCGGATCGCCTTCCACCGGCACGAGCAGGACCATGTAGTAGAAGTAGCCCAGCGTGCGGAACCCGGTCAGCCAGTAGTTGTTCTCTGGAATCGACACGAACATGGCATCGATCCCGCGCCGCCGAGCCGCGGCCTGCACGCGGGCCACCCTGGCCCGGTATTCCTCGGTGGTGAACGGTCTGTCGACCGGCGATACCGCGCTCATGCGTGACCTCCCGGCGATGCCGTTACAATTCTACGACGCGTCCCAAACCGAGGGCTTCGGCGCGCGCGAGCAGCCGCTGTCCGGTCACCAGGTCCTGAACGGGCACGCCGATCGTCTTGCAGAACGTGATCTCGTCGTCGCGCTCCCGTCCAGGACGGGAGCTGAGCACGAGCTCGCCGAGCTCCGCCACGTCGGCGGCGCCGATCACCCCCTGCGCGAGCGGGACGGCGAGTTCGCCGCACGCGCAGGTCTCCTTCATGTCGACGACGACTTTCGCGCAGCGTCGGATCGTCTCGACGTCCACCTCGCCGCTCTCCGGCACGCAACCGCCCGCGGCGATCACGCAGGCGCCCTGACGCAGGTCGCGGCCGTCGAACAACGGGGTCGATGTCGTGGTGGCCGTGATCACGATATCGGCATCCGCGACGGCCTCGCGAGGACTCGACGCCAGGTGCCAGTCTCGGGGAATCCGGCCGCCCTTCGCGCGCATCGTCTCGATGAACTGCAGCGCCTTCGACCGCGTCCGGCTGAACAGCCATACCGTCTCGATGTCGCGGATCTCGCACATCGCCTCGATCTGATTTAGGGCGACGTGGCCGGCGCCGAACATCGCGCCCACCCGGGCGCTCCGCTTCGCCAGGAGGTCGATCGCGAGGCCGGTCGCGGCGCCCGTCCGCAGGTCGGTCACGGCTCCGCCTTCAAGCAGCGCCCGCGGTTCACCGGTTCGCCCGTCGGCCACCAGCACGAGTCCCCGGGTCACGTATCGCGTGGTGACCTCATCGGTAAATGCGGAGAGCATCTTGATGCCGAACCCGCCGCCGTCTTTGATGACGCCGGGCAGAAAACCGATCACACCGTGGGGCGCGTCGGTGTAGATCCAACGATGCAGCCCCCGCTCGACGAGTCCCCCTGAGTACAGGCGAAACGCGTCGCGCTGCCAGTCGATCGCGTCGCGCATCGACCAGCACCGCAAAATGTCCGCCTCCGACAGTACCCTGAGCGTCATGCCGTGACCCTCCGCACAGCCTTCACACTACGCCGGGGACGTTCCTGTCGCGGGCAGGGCCGCCACGAGCCGCTCGGCCACGCGCTGCGCGTCGCGGACGATGGCGGCCTCGTCGGCGAGACACAGCCGCCGGTCTTCCACCACCACCACACCGTCCACGAGCACCGTCCGCACGTCCGAGCCGTGCGCGCACCACGTCAGGAGGGCCGCGAAATTGTCATGGCGGCCGCGGATCAGGGGACGCAGATGCGCGCCGCCGAGGTCGAGCAGGACAGCGTCCGCCCGCTTGCCGGCCTCGATCGCGCCGAGATCTGGCGCCTCGCCGATCGCGCGGGCGCCACCGCGTGTGGCCATCTCCAGCACATCCCAACTCATCAGCGCGTGCGCGTCGAGCCTGTGGATGCGCTGCAGCATGCAGGCGCCGCGCATCGCCTCGAACATGTCGAGATGAAAATTCGACAGCATGCCGTCGGTTCCGAGACCTACGTTGACGCCGCGGGCCCGCAGCTCCGGGACCGGCGCCACGCCGGTCCCCAGTTTCATGTTGCTGGTCGGGTTGTGGGCGACGCTCGTCCCGGTCTCGGCCAACGCCTCGATCTCGTCCGCTGTCAGCCAGTTGCAGTGCGCCAGGACCGTCCGCGGGCCGAGCACGCCCGTTCGCCGCAGGTAGATCGCGGCCGGCTCGCCGCGCTCCCGATCGGGCCAGCCCGCGTCATCACGCGATTCCGACATGTGACCGTGGATGCCGGTATGCAGGCGCTGAGCGTCCTGGCTCATCCGTCGAAGCGTCGCCTCGGTCACGCCGTTGATGGCGTCGAAGCCGAGCCAGTACTGCACGCGTGCGTCCGCGGGCCGAGGCAGATTCGTGATCGACTCAACGAAATCGGCGTAGACGTCGCAGGCGCCGTTTCCAGCGAACTGCGCGTCCGCCGCCAGCGGCGCGATCCTGGCCCGGATCCCGATCTCCTCGGCAGCCGCAAAGGCGCCCGCCGGCTTGCAGGTCATGTCCATAACCGTCGTCGTGCCCCGTTTGAGGGACTCCGCGAACGCCAGCAGGCCGCCGGTTCGCGAATCGGCCTCCGTCATGCCGCGGCAGAGGCCGTCCGGGTACAGCGCGTGCCAGTCGAAGAGCGACAGACCATCTCCAAGCGCTCGCCCCGGCCGGGTGTGCACGTGACAGTTGATCAGACCCGGCATCAGCACGCAGCCGTCGCCGCGGATGAGCCGATCCGCGCCGGGATCGCGCGTCCCGGCCGTCACGGAGGCGAATCTGCCGCGCTCGATAACCACCGTGCCGTCGGCCACCACATCACGCGCGTCGTTCATCGTCACGATCGTAGCGCCCACGATCGCCACGCTCTGGGTCATCGTCTGCCTCCGCGGAAATCGCCGCACCGCGAAAACCCGGCCGGTGGAAAGACGGATCCCGAGGCGCTCGGCGAGCGCCTCGGGCCGCGATTACTCGACGATCGGCGCCGCGGTTACTTGCGCCGCAGCGTGTCGAGCTGCAGGAAGAAAAACGGGTGGAAGTGGTAGCCGGTCAGGTCTGCGCGGGCCGGCACAACGGAGTACGGCTGGACAAGAAAGGCGTACGGTGAGCCGGGGGCCGCGATCCGCTTGTTGTAGTCTTCGTAGAGGCTCTCGCGCTTCGCCACGTCGCTCGTCGCCGCGGCCTCTTCGCCGTCCTTTTTCCCCTGCGCGTCGACCCAGTTGAACCGCTTCGCGACGAAGCCGCTTGCGAAATAGGTGAAGTTGTCCGGATCGAAGTAGTCCGGGTACCACGTGTTCAGGATGGTGGCGGGCTTGCCCGTCCTCGCTGTGGTAAGGAGAATCCCGGCCTGCACGGGCTTCGGGTCTAGGATGATGCCGACTCGCTGCAGATCCGCGCGCAGCTTCTGCGCAATCTGATCGGCGGTCGCCGTGCCGTACGCAAATCCGAGGCCCCAAACAAAGTCTACGTGGACGGTGCCGATCCCGGCCTCTTTCAGCAGCGCCCGCGCCTTGTTCAGGTCCTGCTTGTACAGCAGCTGCTTGTTGAGCGATTCAGGAAACCCCAGCAACCCGGGCATCATGATGCTGCCGAGCTGCCGCGCCGTCCCGTGGAGTACCCCGTTGATCAGCCCGTCGTAGTCGATCGCGTACTTCACGGCCTCGCGGACCTTCGGGTTGTCCCACGGCTTGACCGCCGTCTTCATGCCGAGATATGTCGTCCACGCCGAGGGGTCCTGGAAGAACTGCAATCCCGGCTTCCCGCGGATCGCGTTGATCTGGTTGATGCTCAGGTCCAGCGCGATGTCGGCGTCGCCCCGCTGCACCATGAACGATTGGGTCGCCGGCTCCTTCACGTGCTTGATGATAACGGTCCGGAAAAATGGCGCCGGCCCGTAGTAGTTGTCGTTCCGGGCCATGACGATCTGCGACTCCCGCGTGTACGAGACCAGCTTGAACGGACCCGTGCCGGCGGATTCCTTGAAGAAAATCTGCTCGGCCTTGTCGAGCTTGTCCGCCCCGGGCGTCTCGACGCCGCCGGCCGCGCGCACGACCTTCGCTTCGACGATCGAGAACACGCCCGCCGTCAGCGTCGCGAGAAACGCGGCGTTCGGGTCGGTCAGAGTGATCCGGACCGTCTTGGGATCGACGACGTCCACGCTCTTCAATGGATCGGCCAGGAACGAGCCGTAGCCCTTCAGGTTCTTGGCCCGCAGCAGCGAGAACCGCACGTCCTCGGCCGTGACGGGCGCGCCGTCACCGAACTTAGCGTCGCGCAGCTTAAACGTCATAACTGTCGCGTTGGGGTTGAAAGTCCACGAGGCGGCGAGGTCCGGCTGGATCTTGCCGAGATCCGGCGCTTCCTGCTTGACCAGCCGGCTGTAGATCGGAAACTGCATAAACACGCCGCTGATATCGTAGCTCTTGTTCGGATCGGGCGTGTGGATATCCGAGATGTCCTTCGCGATAACCAGCGTGTCGGACGCCGAGGCCGCCCCCGCCCTGTCGCCCAGTCCCATGGTCATCACGCCGCCTGCAAGGAGCAGAACGATCCACGCCGCACTCAACCGCCTGGCCATCACCCGTCCCCCCCAACATTGGAAATCAGCCGGTGCCGCGAAGTTCATTGCCGCGTCACCGTGTAAACTCGCTACACGTTCGTGGTACTCGGAGTGAGTCCTGCGGTCCATCACAGCTCGCGACGATTCGCGTTATGGGAATCTACCGAGCCTCGACACGCGTCAGATCGCCCGCAGCGCGGGCGGCTCACCTGACAACGGCTCGCAACCGGTTTCGGTGATGAGTATCTCTTCCTCGACGCGCATGCCGCCCCGTTCCCCGAAGTACACGCCCGGCTCGAGGCATAGGGTCATGCCCGGCTCGAGCGCGCCCGTTTCCGTCTCGACGTCGGGCCATTCCTGCGAGCTTTCGAGGCCGATGCCGTGGCCGGCGCGCACGCCGAACGCCCCGCCGTAGCCCGCGCCCGCGATCGCGCCGGCGACCGCCTCGTGCAGCCGCCGCACCGGGATCCCAGGCCGCGCCGCGGCGACCGCGGCCGCGAACGCACGGCGCAGCAGGTCGTACAACCGCTGCTGTGCCTGGCTGGGCGGTCCCACCACGAACGACCGCGTGAGGTCGGTCCGGTATCCCCGGTAGACGACGCCGAGATCCGCGGTTACGATGTCGCCGCGCTCGAGCGCGCGCGTGCCGGTGAACGCTACGGGGATGCCGCCGTTGGGTCCCGAGACGACGACCGCGGGCCAGCCGAAGGCCTCCGCCCCGGCGGTGCGCATCGCAAACTCCGCCTCCGCGGCGAGATCGATCTCGCGCCGCCCCGCCGCGGGCCCGGCCGCGATCGCGGTAAACCCGGCGTCCGTGATGCGGCACGCCTCGCGCAGCAGCGCGATTTCCGCGGCACTCTTGCGCCGCCGGAGCACGTCGATCCCGGGCGCGAGCGGGCGTATCTCGATCCCGGGGGCCGCCGCACGCTGCGCCTCGGTGAACGCCACGGGCAGCGTCTCCGCGGGGCCGGCGTGAAGACGCCGGACCCCGGCTGCGGCTACGGCGCGGCAAACCTCCGCGCCGGTCCCGTCCGCCGCGGGAACGTCCACACCGCGCGCCGCACGCCGGGCCCGAGCAACGTCCCAGTTGAACGGCACCCACAGCCGCGCCCTCGGTCCGGACGGCAGTAGCAACAGATACGCCGCGCCGAAGACCGGAGCGTACCCGCTCACATAGAGCAGATCGGCCGCGTGGCCGCTCAACCCGTAGACCAGGACGGCTTCGTCCGCGGCCAGCCGGCCCGTCAGCGCGTCGCGACGGGCCGCGATCTCCGCAACCGGCGCGTCTTCGCGCGCCGCGTCCGTCACAGAGCCCTCGCCGCGCGGGTGGCCTCGAGCAGCGCGTCGTGCACGCGCCGCGGCGCGAACGCATCGCCGATCAGCAGCCGCTCGCCCGGCCAGCCGTCCAGCGCATGGTAGAGGACATCGTCGGCGCAGCCGCCGTTTGCCACCACGACCGCGTCGGCCGGCAGCCGGCGCGTCTCGCCGGTGAGCACGTGCCGGACGTCCAGGCCGCCGGACGTCACGGCGCGGGCCTCCGTCAGCGGCGTGAGCGTTACGCCGCCCCGCAGCAACCGCTCGAGGATCACGGGCTTCTGCGTGTCGTCGACGCCTTCGCCCACGAGGAAGTGCCGCGTGACCACCTCGACGGCGCAGCCGCGGCCGGCCAGAAAATCCGCCGTGGTCGGTCCCGCCATGTGTGGATCGTCGGCGACGACAACCACCCGCCCGCTGAGCGTGACCCGCTCGAGCAGGACATCCTCGGCGCTCACGACGGCCGTGCCGCCGCCCGCTTCCAGCGGCGCCAGGCGCGGCCGGGAGCCCGTGGCGACGATGACCGCATCCGGGGCCAGCGAGCGAACCAGTTCCGGCGTCGCCGCCGTGCGAAGCCGCACGTCGACGCCCGCCTGCCGCACCTGACGGGCGAGCCACGCCGCGATGCCCGCGAACTCTCCCCGTCCCGGGGCGCGCGAGGCCGCCCGCACCTGTCCGCCGAGCTCCGCGTCGCGCTCGAGGAGGACGACGTCGTGCCCCCGCAGCGCCGCGACCCTCGCCGCTTCCAGCCCGGCGGGGCCTCCGCCCGCGACGACGACGCGACGGCGACGCGCCGCCGGCCGGATCTCCGCAAGTTCCGCCTCACGGCCGATCACCGGGTTCTGCACGCACTCGATCGGCAGGCCCATGTAGAGGCGCCCGATACAGCCCTCGTTCGCGCCGACGCAGAGCCGGATATCCGCCACGCGGCCGTCCTGCGCCTTCCGCGGCATCTCGGGATCGGCGATGATCGCGCGGGTCATCCCGACGAGGTCCGCGAGGCCGCGGCGGAGCGCGTCTTCCGCCTCCGCCGGATGGACCACCCGGCCCGCGTAGATCACCGGCACCCGCACCGCCTGCTTGTACGGCGCGACAAGATCGAGGTACGCTCCGTGCGGGAAGTACGACGACGGCACGTGCCGCGGCCGGCCTCGCATCCCTTTGGTCGTGCCGGCCGTGACGGAGAAGAAGTCCAGCGCGCCGAGCCCGTCCAGCATCCGCGCGACCGCGAGCCGCTCCTCGCGGCCGAGCTCACCGTCGACGAAGTCCTCGGCGCTCACGCGCGCGCCGACAAGGAAGTCCCGGCCGACCGCCTCGCGCACCGCCGAGACAATCTCGCGCGCGAGCCGCGCGCGGTTCTCGAGCGAGCCGCCGTACCGGTCGGTCCGCCGGTTGACCGCCGGCGACAGAAACTCGTCCGGCAGCATATCGCCGAAGAACGCCAGTTCCACCCCGTCGAAGCCGCCGTCCCGCGTCCGGACCGCGGCCGCGGCATACGCGTCGACGAGCTCGCGGATCTCCGCGACCGAGAGCGCGTGCGGCACCTCCCACGTCCGTTCGTTGGGCGTCTCGGAGGGCGCCACCGCCGCCCGCCGCGAGGCCAGCACGCTCATCCGGCGCCCGCGGTGCACCAGCTGGCAGGTGACAAGCGCGCCCCAGCGGTGGATCTCCGCGGCCATGTGCGAAAAATACGGCACGATCGAATCGTCGAAGATCTGCACGTTGCCGGGCCCGCCGGGCGAACTCGGGTGCACGCTCGTCGTGCCGAACGCCTGCACGAGGCCGGCGCCGCCCTTCGCCTTTTCCACGTGGTAGCGAACGTAGCGATCCGTGGGATAGCCGCCCGAGCCGAAGGAGGCGTCGTGCGACGTGCTGACGATCCGGTTCTTGACTTCGGCCGAGCCAATGCGGAGCGGTGAGAAAAGCAGTGGAAACTGCGGCGGCATCGCCGGCGACACTTCCACAGGCCGGCGCGGCCGCCCTCCCCCGTGGCGGAGGACGGGTCTCTGCCTGGTCGAATGAACCGCGGGCGCACTCGATGAGCGAACACATCCCGGCCACCGGCCGTCTCGAGGATCTCCGGTTTCTCCGCGGTCGCGGCCGGTACGTTGCCGACATCCGGCTTCCGGGAATGCTGCATCTCGCGCTTGTCCGCAGCCCGCACGCACACGCCCGCGTCGTTGCCGTCCACCGGGATCGTGCGGCGGCGCTCCCCGATGTGGTCGCCGTGTTGGCCGCCCGCGACCTCGGCGCGGCGAATCGTCCGTTGATGCCGATGGTGACATCGCCGGCGCCCCGCTGTCCCGCGGCCCAGTCCCCGCTTGCGCCCGATCGCGTCCGCTACGCCGGCGAGGCCGTCGCCGCGGTCCTCGCCGAGACGCCATACGCGGCCGCGGACGCGGCGGCCGCCGTGGACGTCGACTACGATCCGCTCCCGGTCGCCGCGGATCCGAGGCGGGTCGCCGAAGGCGGCGCGGCGCCGCTGCACGACCGCTGCCCGGACGGCGTCGTCGGAACGTGGCGTACGACCGTCGGCGCGCCGGACGACGCGTTTGCGGCGGCGGCCGTGACGGTCGAACTCGACGTCGAGATGCCGCGCAGCTCGGCGCAGCCGATCGAGCCGCGCGGCGTCGTCGCGCGGTACGATCCCGCGGACGAACTGCTGACCGTGTGGACCTCGACGCAGGTGCCCCACGTCATCCGCCTGGGCCTGGCGCTCGCGCTGGATCGCCCCGAGGCGTCCATCCGCGTGGTGGCGCCGGACGTCGGCGGCGCCTTCGGCAGCAAGCTGTGTCTCGCGCCGGAGGAGGTCTTGTGCGCCCGGCTGGCGTTGAGCACCGGCCGGCCGATCCGGTGGAACGAATCCCGCCGCGAGCACCTGATGCTGAGCGGGCACAGCCGCGGACAACGGCACCGGATCGCGCTCGCGCTCGCCGCGGACGGCACCATTCTCGGTTTGCGGGACCGCGTGCTGCACGACAACGGCGCCTACACCCCGTACGGTCTGCGCCTGCCGCTCGTCACGCTGGCGAGCCTCGCCGGTCCCTACCGCATTCCGGCGCTGGATCTGCACGCGACGTCGGTGTTCACGAACAAGCCGCCGGCGATCCCGTACCGGGGCGCGGGACAGCCCGAAGCCGTGTTCGCGCTCGAACGCGCCCTGGACCGCGGGGCCCGCGCGGTCGGTCTCGAACCGTCGGAGCTGCGTCGCCGCAACCTGCTGCGGCCGGACGAGTTTCCGTACCGGACCGGCGTCGCGCTGGGCGGCGCGGACGTGGTGTACGACGCGGGGAGCTGCGCGCCGTGCCTCGACCGGATCCTCGAACGCCTGGATCTACCCGCCTTCCGGCGGAGGCAGGCGGCGGAGCGCGCGGCCGGTCGGTACCTCGGCGCCGGGATCGCGTGCTACATGGAGTCCACCGGCGCAGGCACGTTCGAGACGGCGCTCGTGCGGATCGACGGCGCCGGCGGCATCACCGTCGCCTCGGGCATCTGCTCGCAGGGACAAGGACTCGAGACGCTGCTCGCCGGGATCTGCGCGGCGGAGCTCGGCGTGCCGGCCGGGCGAATCCGCGTGCGGCTCGGGGACACGGCGGCGATTCCGTACGGAGTCGGCACGTGGGGCAGCCGGGCCGCGGTCGTCGCCGGGTCCGCCGTCGCGGAAGCGGCGAGGCGAGTCAAAGAGCGGACGGCGCAGGCGGCCGCCCGCGTGCTCGAAGCGAGGGCCGCGGACATCCGGCTGGCCGGCGGGCGCGCGTTCGTGGCCGGCGCGCCGGAGCGCGGCATCGGCCTGGACGAACTGGCCCGCGCCAGCGCATCCGGGCGCAGGCCCCTGCTCGTCCCCGACGGCCCGGGACTCGAGGCCGGCGCGCATTTCGCGCCCGGAGGCGCGACGTACGCGAGCGGCGTCCACGCCGCGATCGTCACCGTCGATCCCGAGACCGGCGAGGTGCGCATTCTCCGCTATCTGGTCGCGCACGACTGCGGCCGCGTGCTGCAGCCGGCGGCCGTGGAGGGGCAGATCGCGGGCGGCACCGTGCAGGGCATCGGCGGCGCGCTCCGCGAGGCGCTGCGCTACGACGACGCGGGCCAGCCGCTCACCGGCTCGCTCGCGGACTACGCTCTCCCGCGAGCCTCCGGCGCGCCCTCGATCGAGATTGACCATCTCGAGACCCCGAGCGCGCTCAATCCGCTCGGGGCCCGCGGCGCCGGTGAAGGCGGAACGATCCCGGCGTACGCGGTACTCGCCGGCGCCGTCGAAGACGCGCTCCGGCCCTTCGACGTCGCGATCGACGCCGTGCCGATCACGCCCGCGGTGATCCTGCGGCTCGTCGCCGCGTCTCGCGTCACGCCCCGGCGTGCGCGGCCCTGAGCCGCGGGTAGACGCCGTCCAGAAACCGCCGGATCTGCGCCGGCGCGTCCCACGCCGCGAAGCGGAGAATCGGCAGCCGGCACCCCGCGTCGATGTACGCCTGGATTCGCGCGACGACCTCCTCGGCCGGCCCCGCCGCGAGCCAGATCCGGAGAAAGTCCTCCCGCATCGGGCCGTAGTACTTGGTGAGGAAGCCGACGCCGTCGTCCCAGGCGCGGCGAGGATCGTCGTTGATGTTGATCATCATATGGTAGGACGTGGGGAATGTGTCCGGATCCTTGCCGGCCTCCCGCAGGTGCCGCGAGAGCAGCCGCCACCGCGCCGCGAAGACCGCCGGCGTCGGCCCGCCGTCCGTCATCCACCCGTCGGCGAACGCCGCGACCCGCCGGCACTGCCGGTCGGCCAGGTCGGGCTTGTCGAGGTTCGGCTCGTTCGCGACCCAGACCGGCAGCGGCCGCTGGATCGGGCGCGGCTCGAGGGTGAGGCTGTCGAACCGGTAGTGGGCGCCCTCGTGCGTAACCGGCGCCTCGTTGAGAAGGCGGCGCACGACTTCGATGCCTTCTTCGAAACGGCTCACGCGCTCCTTGGGGCGAAAGCCGAGGACCTGCACCTCGTTCTGCGCCTCGCCCATGCCTTCGCCGCCGCTCGCGCCCATGCACGCGCAGAGCAGCGCGCGGCCGCGGCTCAGCACGTCCAACGTCGCCCATTGAATCGCAAAAATGATCGGGTTGCGATAGACGAAGCTCGCCATGCACGCCGTCCCGAGGCGGACGCGGCGCGTCCTCGCCGCGATCGCGGCGAGCGTCGCGATCGCCTCGAGCCGGGGTTTGGCAATCAAGCTGTCGCCGACCCAGACGGAGTCGAACGCTTCACTCCGGTCCGCGATCTCGCTCAACTGCAGGATCTCGTCCACGGAAATGGCTCCGAACAACACGCCGCGATTCGGCAGGCTCAATCCAAGCTTCACTCCAAGACCTCCCTCGCGTAACGTCGACGAAAGGTAATCGCATCCCCTTCCCAAAATCATCGTCCGGCCGGCGAGATACCTGCATCACCAAAATCAGGGAATGAGGTGAGCGGACCGATGAAGTTCGCGTTGACGCTGCCGAACCGCGGCGTGCTCATGGGCCTCACGACCCCGGAGCAGATGCTGCAGATGGCCGAGGCCGCCGAGCGCTCCGGCCGGTACAGCGACGTCTGGGTCGGCGACAGCCTGCTCGGCAAGCCGCGCATGGAGTCGATCACGCTGCTGGCCGGCATCGCCGCGCGCACGAAGCGCGTGCGGCTCGCGCCCGCCTGCATGGCGAGCTTCCCGCTGCGTGATCCCGTGCTGCTCGCGTACCAGTGGGCGAGCCTCGATCTGCTGGCGGGCGGCCGCACCCTCCTCATCGCGTGCACCGGCATCGTGCCCCAGGCCGGCGGCGCGGTGGAAGCCGCGCACTATGGAGTCGACGGCAAGGCCCGGGTCGAGCGCATGGTCGAGTGGATCACGATCCTCAAGCGCCTCTGGACCGAGGATGAGGTCACCTTCGAGGGCAAGCACTACCGCCTGCAGGACATCACGATCGAGCCGAAGCCGGCGGCCAAGCCGCGGCCGCCGATCTGGATCGCCAACAACGCCACGGGAACGCGCGACCGGATCGAACGCACGCACCTTCGCGTGGCCCGGCACGCCGACGGCTGGCAGACGTCGCTGTCCGACGCCGACGACGTGCGGTGGAGGCTCAACGACGTCCGCCAGAAGGCGCGCGACGTCGGCCGGAACCCGGACGAGCTCGAAACGAGTCTCTACCACAACATCAACGTGAACGAGGATCGGGCCGCGGCGCTCGCCGAGTCAAAGAAGTTCCTCGACGCGTACTACATGGTGGGCTTCAAGCCGGATCGCGTCGAAAGCTGGACCGCCGCGGGGTCGCCGAAGCAGTGCATCGAGCACCTCAACGTCTACGCGCGAATGGGCATCGACACGATCGGGCTGCGCTGCACCGGCTGGGACCAGATGGGGCAGCTGCGCCGGGTGATCGAAGAGGTGCTCCCGTACGTGGAGGGCGGCGGCCGCTGACGACGCCGGCGCTGCCCGGCCGGCGGGCTAGCGCAGCCACACCGTCTTTTCGGAGGCCGGCGTCCGCCGCCGGCTCGGCACCTCCACCGGGTAGCCGGCGTAGATGATGCCGATCACCCGGCGGTTGTCGGGCAGATCGAAGAGGCGCCGCAGCGCGGGATCGTCGCGGATCGCGCCCGTCCGGAAGTAGGTCCCCAATCCCTCGGCCCAGGCGCCGAGCATGAACGCGTACGCGGCCCCGTACGTCGCCCAGATGTCCTCTTCACGCGTCTCCGGGTCGTCCGGCATGGCCGACGTCACCGCGATGATGAGGGGCGTGTCCACCGTGTCGCGGTAGACTTTGTCGAGCGCCGGCTGCACCTCGGGGGCGTCGGGGTTGGGCATCGCTCGGCGTCGGGCGTCGCGCCGGATCTCGGCGAAGCGCCGCTTCGATTCGCCTTCGAGGACGTAGAACTGCCACGGCTCGGTCACCCGGTGGTTGGGTGCCCAAACCGCCGCGTCCAGGAGGCGCCCCACCAGTTCGTGCGGCACCGGATCGGGCTTCAGCTTGGGCACGCTGCGGCGGGTCCGGATGACGTCCAGCACCGCCGCGGCGCGGTTCGTGTCAGGCATCGGTGGCCTCCTCGAGCGACATCGCCGGGTTGCGTTCGCCGGCCCGCACGGCGACCGCCAGCCGATTTTCCAGCGGCGCGAGCGGACAGCTCCAGCGCGGATCGTACGCGCATGATGGATTGTAAGCGAAATTGAAATCCAAGACCAGGCGGCCGCCCTCGAGGCCGAGATCCGCGCCCTTGACCGTGTCCAGCAGGTAGCGACCGGCCCCGTACGTCTCGACGCCGCTCGTCCGGTCGCAAAACGGCAGGAACAGGCCCCCGCCGTACCCCTCCAGCCAGTAGAGTCCGAGCGCCCAGGCCGATCCGCGGAGCCGGAACCGCGCCGCGGCAAACCGCGTGAACCGGTAGGCCGTCCCGTCGCTTGCAGCCACGCGGTGCGACGCCGGCGGCACATCCACGACGTCCGCGAGCACACGCGCCGCCGGGTCGTACGGATAGTACGAACCGGTGTAGCGTGCCCGCAGGCGCTCCGGCACGGGCGACTGCGGGTGGTGCCGGAACAGCGCCTCTCGCGCCGCGCGCCACGCCGTCCACGCGGACGCCGGATCCCCCGACGCCCGGATCGACTGGTACAGCGCGAAGACGCGCTCCCTCCAGTCGAGGAGCCGCAGGCGGTCCGCCGCGCCATTCTCGGACGCCGGCGCGCGCCGCTCCCGCTCGATCTCAGGCGCTCCCCGCCGGCAGGTTTCCATGGACCGAGAGCCGGGTAAATTCCGGACGCGCGCCGGTGGTTGTGACGTCGGGGCCGGAGGTGTATCGCAGATGACGCATCCACTCCTGAACTGCGACGTCGATGAGGCGTCCGCCGCCGAGGTGGTCCACCCGCACGGCGAGATTGATCTCTCCACCGTCCCGATCCTTCACGACGCGCTGGCCGAAGCGGTGTCCCACGGACGCCACGTCATCGTCGACCTCAGCGACGTCAGCTTCATCGACAGCACGGGCTTCCGGGAGTTTCTCATCCACCGCCGCATCTGCCGCGAAAACAACCGGCTCATGGTGCTGGTCAATCCCCGCGACCGCGTCGAGCGGGTCATCGACATGCTCAACTTCTTCCGGATGATTCCGGTCTATTCGACAATGGACGCCGCGCAGACGTCGCTCAAGGGCGTGCCACTACCCGACCGCTAGAACCGGACGCCGCTTCCAATCCCCGCGCCGCCGCGCGCCGGAAGCACGTCACCAGGTGGTCGTCGACGAGCCCGGCCGCCTGCATGAACGCGTAGCAGATCGTCGGCCCCACGAAGGTAAAACCCCGCCGCCGCAGGTCCTTGCTGAGCGCGCGCGATTCGGCTGTCTCGGCCGGGACGTCTTTCGGCGTCCGGCGCGTCCGGCGGATCGTCCTGCCGTCGACGAACCGCCACACGTAGGCGTCGAAGCTTCCGAACTCGTCCCGCACGGCGAGCAGGGCCCGCGCGTTGGCGACCGCGGAGGCGATTTTCAACCGGTTTCGCACCAAACCCGGGTCCCGCAGCAGCCTGCTCCGCCGCGCTGCGTCGAACCGCGCCACCGCCTCAGGATCGAACCGCGCGAAGGCCGCGCGATAGGCCGCCCGCTTGCGGAGAATCGTCAGCCACGACAGCCCGGCCTGCGCGCCCTCGAGCACCAGCAGCTCGAAGAGCGCGCGGTCGCCGTGAGTGGGGGTGCCCCATTCCTTGTCGTGATACGCGATCAGCCGCGGGTCCCCGGCGGCCCACGAGCAGCGCCGATGCTCCGCCGCGGACTTCACGAACGGACCGGTTGCGGCCGGCCCTCGCCGGCGACGACCGACATCACCCGCAGGAAGTTGTCCCGATAGATCTTGCGCAGGTCGGCCTCCGTGGCGCCGCGCTTCAGCAGCTCGGCGGTGAGGCCCGGCAAATCCTCGGAGTTCTCCATGCCGGGAAAAACGAAGCGCGCGGTCCCCGGAAACAGAGCCCCGTCCGCCTCGGCGATGCCCTGCGCGGCGTGGATCTCCCGCTCGTGCCGGTAGAAGTCGGCGCCGATCGCGACGTGGTCGATCCCGGCGATTTCGATCAGGTGGTCGATGTGGTCGACCCACCGGGCGATCGTCGGCTCGGCGGCGTCGATGAAGCCGGGAACGGCCACGGCGCCGACGAGGCCGCCGGTTTTCGCGATCGCCCGAACCGTCTCGTCGGTCAGGTTCCGGGGGTGGTCGCGGAGCGCCCGCACGTTCGCGTGGCTCGCGATCACGGGCCGTGTCGAGGCGGCCAGCACGTCCGCGGTCGTGCGGTCGGATCCGTGCGAGACGTCGACGACGATGCCGAGGCGGTTCATCTCTTTGATCGCGCGCTGCCCGAGGCGCGTCAGGCCGCCGGGCGAGTCGTGCTCCCAATCCCCGACCCCGAAGGCCGTACGCCGCGCCCACGTCACGGACAGCATCCGCAGACCCAACCGGTGCAGCAGCCGCAGGACCGCGAGATCGTTGCCGAGCGGCTCCGCCCCCTCGAGCCCGATCAGGACCGCGACCTTCCCCTGGGCGGCGATCCGGCCAAGATCGCCGGCGGTCAGCGCGACTTCGATGCTGTCACGGTTCTGCTCGATCTCGGTAAAGAGGCCGTCGAGCAGCCACAGCGCGTGCCGCAGCGACCCTTCGGGCACGTACACCGACGGCGTGAAGATCGCGGCGACAACCGCGCTCACCCCGCCGGCGCGAAAGCGCGGCAGCCAGAACGTCCTGAGCGAGTCGTACACGCCGTCGAAGCGCCGCTTGGCGATCGCGATGGGAAAATCGTCGTGCAGGTTGACGACGCCGATGCGGCGCGTGAGCTCCGCGTCGGCCGCGGTAAAGTACGGCGTGCCGGCCCGCCCGTCCATGCGTCCCCTTTCACCGGAAAGCCGCGGCGGCCCTTTTGCGGGGCGCAAACGACCGTCGCCGCGTCCAGTTGCTACACTCGAACGGTGGCACAACAGGGTAGCCTTCGTGTGTCGGTGACGCCGGCGTCCGGCCTTGTCGACGGTCCGATCGGCGTCGTAGTCTCCGGCTGCCGATCCGGCCGGGCGGTGACGCTGCGGGCGCGGATGCGCGACGGGCTCGGCCGGCGGTGGGAGTCGCACGCCGTGTTCGAGGCCGATTTGGACGGCACGATCGACGTCGCGGTCACGCGTCCGCTCGACGGCACGTATGACACCGCCGATGCGCGCGGGCTCTTCTGGTCGATGCGGGTCGTGGAAGGCGAGGCCGGCGGACCGTGGAGCGCTGTCTCGCCGCTCGAGACGGAGTTCACGGCCGAAGCCGGCGCGGAGCCGGCCGCGGCCGCGCGGGCGACCCGCCTGTTCGTGGGGCCCGGCGTCTCCCGCACCGAGGTCCGCGACGACGGCCTCTTCGCGACGCTGTTCCGCCCGGCCGGCGGCACGCCCCGTCCCGCGGTGATCGTCGTGCCCGGATCCGGGGGCGGCGTGCCCGAGGCGAACGCGTCGCTGCTGGCGTCGCATGGGTTCGTCGGACTCGCGCTCGCGTATTTCCGCGCCGGCCATCTTCCGGAAGCGCTGGCGGACATTCCGCTGGAGTACTTCGAGACGGCGATCCGGTGGCTCCGCCGGCACGAGGCGGTGGCCGGGCAGCCGCTCGGTGCGATGGGCGGGTCGCGCGGCGGAGAACTGGTGCTCTTGCTCGGGGCGATGTTCGGGCAGATTCGCGCCGTCGTGGGCAACGTCCCGAGCGGCGTCGTCCACGCGGGCATCTCCGGGGGCAGCCTGACCGAACGGTACCGGCGGCCGGCATGGACGTGGAAGGGGAAAACGGTCCTGCCGTTTCTCTCCTCGCGCGATGCGGCTCAAATGGAGGAACCGGCGCCGTCTGATGAACCGCTTGCCCTCACGCCGCGGTTCCTGCGCGCGCTCGCGGACCGGGGGGCCGCGGAAGCCGCCGAAATTCCGGTCGAGCGCATCAACGGGCCGGTGCTTCTGATCTCCGGGCAGGACGATCAGATGTGGCCGTCACCGGTCTTGGCGGACATCGCGATGAAGCGGCTCGCGCGCCACCATCACCCGTTCCCGTACACCCACCTCTCGTATCCGGGCGCCGGCCACATCATCGGCCCGCCCGGCCTGCCGGCGACGGTTACCGCGTCGCTCCACCCGCTGGCCGGCCGCGCGCTGGCGTACGGCGGCAATCCGAAGGACAACGCCGCCGCGGCCGCGGACTCGTGGCCCAAGGTCCTCGCGTTCTTCCGAGACGCGCTGGGGTCCGGCCGGAAGCCGGGCTAATCTCGCTGGATCCCGGGCCGGACCACCGGCCACGGATACGGCATCGGTCCGACCGGGACTTCGATGAGGGCCGGGGCGTCGTCGCGCAGCGCGGTCTCCAACTGCTTGCGAAGTCCCTCGGGTCCGTCGGCCCTCAGCCCCCGGAGACCAAAGGCGTCCGCGAGCTTCATGAAGTCCGGGTTGTGGAGATCGGAGGCGATCAGATGTCCGCCGTAGATCTGCTCCTGCATCCGCCGCACGTTGCCGAAGGCGCCGTCGTTGAAGACGATCGCGATGGCGTTGATGCGGTGCTTCACGGCCGTCGCGAGTTCCCCCACCTGGTACATGAAGCCTCCATCGCCACAGATCGCGACGACCCGCTGCTTCGGCGCGCCCACCTGCGCGCCGAGCGCCGTCCCGTACTCGTATCCGAGCGTGCCCTGATACCCCGGTGTGATCAGCGTCCGCGGCCGGTAGATCGGGAACGTCCCGAATTGAATCCAGTACCCGAGCTGGGTAACGCCGCTCACCACGATCCCGTCCTCGGGCAGGGCGTCGCGGATCGCATGCGCGTATGACCGCTGCGGCTCGAGCGCGCCGAGCGCCGCTTCAACCCTGCTCCTGACGGCTTCGCATTCCGCTCTGCGTGATTCGCGCGGCCGATTGTGCCGCGGAATGCGGACCAGCAGCTCCTGAAGAACGAGGTCGGCGTCCCCGACGACGCCGACCGCGGCCGGCGCGTTCCGGCCGATCTCCTCCGGATCGATATCGATCTGAATGACCGTTTGGTCGGTCCGCGGCCGCCACTTCGATTGCGACGGTTGTAGAAACCGGCTGCCCACCACCAGCACCGCGTCGGCGGACGGGAGCAGCTCGGGTCCCGCTACCATCGTTTGCGCGAGGTAGTTCCGGTCCGAGACGGCGCCGCGGCCGCTGCTCGACATGATGACCGGCGCTTCGAGCATGCCGGCGACCCGCTCCAGGGATGTCCAGGCGTCGGATCGCAGCACGCCCCCGCCGGCAAAGATGAGCGGCCGTACGGCGTGCCCCAGCTTCTCCGCGGCCGCTTCGATCGCGTCGGGATCGCCGGCCCGCGGCGCGGGCGCCACACGGTCCGAGAGCGTCACCTCGCCCGAGTTGAGCAGCACGTCCTGCGGCATTTCGACGACGACGGGACGCGGGTGTCCGGTTGACAGCTGCCGGAACGCCTCGCGCATCATGCCGGGCACGTCCTCCGGACGGCCGGCCTGACCGCCCCATTTCGCGAACGAACGGGCCGCGCCGAGTTGGTCCGGGATTTCGTGCAGCATGCCGCTGCCCCGCCCGATGGACCTGAACGGGATCTGTCCCGCGATGCAGAGCACCGGCGCGGAGCAGGCGTACGCCGTGGAGAGACCGGACGCGGCGTTCAGGAGGCCGGGGCCCGGAACCACGAGACACGTCCCTACCCGCCCCGTCGTCCGCGCATAACCGTCGGCCATGTACGAGGCGGCCTGCTCGTGGCGGGTGTGGTAGACGCGGATCGCGTCGCGCGCTTCCCAGAGCGCGTCGAAGGCGCCGTCGAGCTGCACGCCCGGCAGTCCAAACACGATCTCGACGCCTTGAATCGCGAGCGACCGGACGAGCGCCTGGCCGCCGGTCATTTTCGCGGCGGCGGCCCGTCCCCGGTTGGCCGCCACCCCGACGGGGGCGCGCGCCTCGCGGACGTTGTCTGCGTCACTATTTGCGGTCATGCGATGCCTCCGTCCAGCGTCGCTCGGCAGTCCACGGCAGCCGCTCCTGCTCCCCGCGGCCCCACCACGACGGGGTTCACGTCCAGCTCGACGAGCCGCTCGCCCAGGTCCTCGGCGAGCATACTCACGCGGCTGACAATCTCGGCGACCCGCTCGACGTCGAGCGCGGGCCGTCCGCGCACGCCGGCGAGGAGCGGCCACATGCGCAGGCCTCGAAGGAGGTCCAGCGCACGACCGGCCGTGACCGGAGCCGGCGCCATCTGGACGTCGTGCAGGACTTCGACCAGCACCCCGCCCCATCCCACGAGGACGACCGGCCCAAATTGTTCGTCCCGCGTCGCCCCCACGATGACCTCCGCTTCCCCGGCAATCATCTCCTGCACGACGCAGCCCTCGCAGACCGCGCCGGAGAGACGCCGCACCGCACGCGCGATCCGGTCCCATGCGCGGGCCAGCGCGTCCGGATCCGCGAGGTCGAGTTCGACGACGCCGGCATCGGTCTTGTGCACGAGCCCCCGGCAAACCGCCTTCAGCGCGACCGGGTACCCAATGGACTGCGCGGCCTGCGCGGCCTGTTCGATCGTGGCCGCTGCGCGCTCGCGCGCGACCGGAACACCGTACGCCTCCAGCGCCGCCCGCACCTGAGGAGCCGTGAGCGGGCCGGCCGGCAGCCGCTGCAGCGCCTCGAGCCGGTCCGGCGCGATCGGGACGCGCCCGCCCGAGGCACGACCGCTCGAGGCATGATCGCCGGAGAAAATCGGACCGCGTGGCGCCCGACGGCGATGCGCGCTCCACAACGTGGCGACGCGGAGCGCATCGTCCAACCGGTCGTAGGAATGGCAGCCGAGTTCTCGCAGCACGCGGCGCGGGCCGTCGGCCGCCGATCCCGGCGTCACCGCGAACAGCACCGGCTTGCCGCTTCGCACAGCCGCCCGAGCGAGCGCCCGGGTCGTCTCCTCGTAAAACGGCACGGTCGTCAGCGCGACGAGCACCGCCCCGACTTCGGGGTCCCCCGCGAGTACGGACATCGCGCGATCGGCACCGGCGATCGGATCCCCATCGCGCCGCCCGCCGAGATCGACCGGATTGTCGGCCTGCGGCGGCAGCAGAATTTCGAGGAGCGCCTCCCTGGTGTCGGGCCGTAGGGCCGCGAGCTCGAGCCCGGCGCCGGTCACGCGGTCCACAGCCACGGCGGCGCCGCCGCCGGACGGCGACAGCACCCCGATGCGGCTGCCGTCTCCCGTCGCGTATCGCCGGCGCAGGACGTCCGCCGCCAGGATCATCCCGTCGGGATCGTCGGTCAGGAGCGCGCCCCGCTCCCGACAGGCCGCCTCAAACGCCGCGTAGGAACCGGCGAGGCTCGCCGTGTGCGACCGCGCGGCCCGCACGCCGGCGGCGCTGCGCCCGGCCTTCACCACGATGAGGGGCTTGCCGCGCCTCTGCGCATCGTCGGCGAGGCTCAGGAACCGCCGCGCGTCCCGGAAACCCTCCACGTAGAGCCCGACCGCGTCGGTCCCGGGGTCGTCCAGCATGTACTCGAGCACGTCGCAGATCTCGACGTCGGCCTGATTGCCGAGCGAGACGCAGGCGCTGAAACCGATGCCGGCGTCGTGCGCGCGGTTGTAGATCGACACCATGAGGGCTCCGCTCTGGCTGATGAGACCGACGCGGCCCGGAAGCAGCGACTCCACGTCCAGGACGAGCGACGAGGTGAGGGCGAGCCGGTGAGGCGGGTTGATCAGGCCCATGCAGTTGGGCCCGATGAGGCGCAGCCCGGAACGGCGCACGATCTCGACGAGCGCGTCCTGCCGCGCGCTCCCCTCGGGGCCCGCCTCCGCGAACCCCGTCGTCATCACCACGCAGCAGCGCGCGCCGGCGTCGGCGCATTCCGCCACCGCGGGCACCACGGCCTGGGGCGGCACGGCCAGAATCGCCACGTCGACCGGGCCCGGGGCATCGCCGATCCGCGGGTAACAGCGCCGGCCGAGCACCGCCGTCCGGCTCGGATTGATCGGCAGGATCTCGCCCGCGAACCCATGCTTGACGAGGTAGTGCATGATGCGGCCGCCGAACTTCGCGACGTTCTCTGACGCGCCGAACACGGCCACCGACGAGGGGTGCAGAATGTCGCGCACCGCCGCCCGGGGCGCCGCCGTGGTCACCGGAGGCGCCTCACACGAAGGCCGGCGTCCCGAGCATTTCGCGGCCCACGATCAGCCGCTGGATGCCGCTCGTGCCGTCGATGACCGTCAGCATCCTCGCGTCCCGCGAGCGCCGCTCGACGCCCGCGGCCTCCGAGAGCCCATGCGCGCCCATGCACTCCATCGCCGTCCCGCAAATCCGCACCGCGGCCTCCGTTGCGAAGAGCTTCGCCATCGACGCTTCTTTCGGGCACCGCCGCTTCTGGTCGAGCAGCCACAACGCCCGGAGGCACAAGAGGCGCGCCGCGTCGAGCTCGGACGCGGCGTCCGCCAGCGCCGTCTGGATCGCCTGGAACTTGGCGATCGGCCGTCCGAACGCGACCCGGTCCCGCGCGTACGCAACCGCGTCGGCAAGCGCGGCCTCGGCGAGCCCAACAGCCTGCAGGCCCACGAGCGCCCGCGACGCCTCGATCGCCCGATAGAACGCCTCGGTGCCGCCGCCCGGCGAGCCCAGCAGGTTTTCGCGCGGCACCTTGACGTCCTCGAAGCGCAGTTCGGCGTACGACAGGTTGCGCAGGCCGACGCTGTCCAGCTCTTCGCTCACCCACGGTGACTCGGCGCGCTCCAACACCAAACGGTTCGTGCCGGGCGCTCCGCCCGATGGCTCGGCGACGACGAGGAGCGTGATGAGATCGCTGACGCCGCCGAGCTTGATCCACTTTTTCCGGCCCGTCACTCGGAAGTAGGGGCCGTCCGCCACCGCCGTGGTGCGCAGCGCGCGCACGTCCGAGCCCGCCTGCGGCTCGGTGATCGCGGCCGTCGAGATCCAGTCGCCGGCGAGAAGACGCGGCAGCCACCGCGCCTTCTGCTCCGCCGTGCCGAGCGCGGAGATCGTGCGCGGCGGGACGACCTCTCCCAGGACGACCGGACCGTGCGCCAGGGCTTCGAGGAGCAGGCCGTAGTCCACGTAGCTCATCCCGGCGCCGCCGTCGGCTTCCGGCAGCGTGCCGCCGAGATATCCCAGCGGCGCGAGCGCCTTGTAGATCCGGCGGAGCTGATCCGCGGTCAGCTTGGCGCCGCGCGGCGCGGCGGCGGCCACGGGCTCGACGGCGCGCGCGAGCACCTGCGCCGTCCGTGCCTGCAGGTCGCGCTGGCGCGGCGAGAGTGCGAAGTCCACGCCCTATCGGCCCTCAAACGCGGGGGCCCGCTTTTCCTTGAACGCCGCGATGCCTTCGCGCGCGTCGTGCGACGCTAGGATGCGCCGAGCCCAGCGTTCCTCGAGCGCCGCGGCCTCGGGAAGCCCGTCGCGCGCCTGCGCGCGCACGCCCTCCTTGATCGCCCGCATCGCCAGCGGCGCGCCGGAGGAGAGACGCTCCGCGATCCGCGCGGCTTCGGCGTCAAGCGCGTCGTCCGGCACGACGCGGCTGACGAGGCCCAACTCGAAGGCGCGCGCGCCCGAGATGTCCTCGCCGAGCAGCAGGACGTCCAGAGCGCGGTTGCGGCCGATGTAGTGGACGAGCCGCACCATCCCGAGGCTCCAGGTCGGAATCATGCCGAGGTAGACGTCGCCGGCGCGGAACGTCGCTCCCGCGGCGGCCACACGGATGTCGCACGCCCACGCGAACCCCGTGCCCCCGCCGATGCACCAGCCCTTGACGGCCGCGACCACCGGCTTCGGAAACGTCTCGATGCGCTCGACGGCGCGGCGGCCCGCTTCGCGGAACTTCCGGCCGGCCTCCGGGGTGTGGTCCGCCTCGTCGCGCAGATCGGCCCCGGCGCAGAAAGCCCGCGACCCCGAGCCGGTCAGGATCACGGCGCGCGTCTCCTCGCGTTCTTCGAGGAGATCGAGCGCCGCCTCGAGTTCGCGCAGCATCTGCCCGGTGACGAGGTTGAGCGGCGGACGGTTCAGCGCGATCGTCTACACCCGCCCGCGGTGGGTGAGG
>DASSJF010000032.1 GCA_035691305.1 bacterium | reverse complement strand
ATCAATCCGTATCGGGGGTGTGTGCACGGCTGCATTTTCTGCCTCTGGGGCGACACTCCAATTCTAATGGCCGACGGCACAACGAAATCGCTTCACAAGATTGCCGTGGGTGACGAGATCTTCGGAACGGTCCGAGAAGGTCGGTACCGTCGCTATCGGCCGACAAAGGTACTCGCCTGCTGGAGCACCGTCAAGGAAGCGTATCGCATTACCTTGGCTGATGGCACCGAGCTGATCGCCAGCGGCGACCACCGGTTCCTAAGCGACCGGGGCTGGAGGTTCGTCGTTGGGGCGGAGCAAGGTCCCTTGTGCCGTCCGCATTTGACGGTGAACAGCAGGTTGATGGGAACCGGATCCTTTGCTGCGCGCCCGTCGCGAGACGAGGACTACGAGCGCGGCTACCTCTGCGGGATGGTGCGAGGCGACGGTTCCCTGGGACTTTACGAGTCCCCGACGGCCGTTTCCGTTGAGACACGGGTGTTCAGTTTCCAGCCGGCCGCTGAAAAGTGGCGCGCCGTGCGCATTCGCACCGCCGCGCGCGGACAGGTTGAGATGATTCAGCGGATAATCGCGTGGCCGGACAATCCACCGGATGGGTGGTGCAAGGGATTCCTCGCGGGCATCTTCGACGCCGAAGGGGGTACAACGAACGGCTCCCTGCGAATTGCCACCACGAATCCAGTCATGATTGCGTTCATACAGAGATGCCTGAGGCGCTTGGGCTTCAGGTCAGTCGTAGAACAGTACGACGAGGCACGCGGCAAGCCGATCGCGTACGTCCGGCTATGCGGAGGCTTGGGAGAGCGTTTGCGCTTTTTCCAAACGGTCGAGCCCGCCATCTCAACGAAACGCCACATCGTCGGGCATGCCCTGAAAAACACAAGCATCCCGATCGCGTCAATAGAGCCCATCGGGGCGCGCGAACTTTTCGACATCACGACCGGCACCGGGGACTTCATCGCTAACGGTATGGTCAGTCACAACTGCTTTGCGCGCCGCACGCACTGGTTCCTCGACGAAGACGGTGTCGGCGAGTGGAGTTCCAAGATCTTCGTCAAAGTAAACGCGCCGGAGCTGCTCCGCCGGGAGCTTGCGCGTCCATCCTGGCGCCGTGAAGATGTCGCGCTCGGCACCGCCACCGATCCATACCAGGCACTTGAGGGCAAATACCGCCTGACCCGGCGGATCCTAGAAGCACTCCGCGACTTTCGGACGCCGGTCAACATCATCACACGCTCGCCGCTCATCTGTAACGACGTCGACGTGCTGGCCGGCCTGGCGAAGCGCGCGAAGATCACGGTGTGCATCAGCATCGCAACGACCGACCCGCATGTCGCGCGCGAGATCGAGCCGACCGTCGCGCTGCCGGAGCATCGCTTCCGCACGATCGAGACGCTTACCGCGGCCGGGATCCGCGCCGGCGTGATGCTGGCGCCGATCCTGCCGGGTCTGACGGACAGCCGGGCAAACATCAACGCGGTCGTGCGCGAAGCCCGCGCGCACGGCGCGGATTTCGTGAGCGGGATTGTGCTCCATCTCGGGGACGTGACGAGGGACGCGTTCTTCCAATTTCTGGGAGCGAGCCATCCTGCGCTTGTGCCGCGCTACCTACGAATGTATCGCGGGAAGTACGCGCCGGACAATTATCGCGCCGGGATCCACGAGGTCGTCGACGCGGCGAAGAAGCAGTACGGGATTCAGACAAGACGCTACCTTGAACCCGAACCGGAACCGGCTCAGCTTCCCCTGTTCGACGGCTGACCGTCGTCTCGGGGAATCTCCGGAGTTAGAGCGACGGCCGCCGGTCCGGAGTAGCGTCCATCGGACACCGGCACGGTGACGCTCCGCACCGGGGACAGCCGGCCGCGTAGCGTGCGGCCGCCCGGTCGAGATCGACGCCGCAGAGGACCGCCACGCTGAGGGTCCAGGCCAGCACGTCGGAGAGCTCGGAAGCGAGCGCGGCGCGGTCGCCACCGCGAATCGCCTTCGCGACTTCACCGATCTCCTCGACGAGACGGCGAAACGTTCCGTCGACGCCTCGTGCGCGGTCCCGATCGCTGAAGGTGGATTCGATCTGAGCCTGCAGAACGCCGAGGTCCACAGCCGGCGCGTCAGTCGTCGTCCTCGTCGTCTCGGTCGCGCTCCTCGCCGCCGCCGCCGTCGCCGTTCTGGTCCTTGGCCTTGATCTTGCGCTCCATGATGACGGCGTTCGCGGTTGTGCCGGAGAACTTGAAGCCCTCCCTCGCGGCGCGGTTCAACTCATCTTGAACCGACTCCGGTCGGTCCTGCACCCAGACCACGCGGTACTCCACGCCCTTCTTTGCCATCGTGCCCTCCTCAGCCAACCGGCTCCGCGATTTGCATCACGAGTATAGCCAAGCAATCGATCGGGTCAAAAGCCTAAGGGCACCGCCGAAGCGCCCTCTGTCGATCGGGACCGTAGCGATAAACGAGAAAATGCGAATCGAATGCGAAGGCATCACGAATACCGACGCGTTCCATAATGGCAAACGTTGCGCAGTCGACAAAACTAAAGGTTTGATCGGGAAACGCCTGGATAATTCGCCACGCCGCCTCGACGTCAACGGCAAGCGCGTTGAGGATGGCTATTTGGGTATCGCGCAGGGCGCCCCAAAATTCCAGGGCCTGTCTTCGCCCGAGGTGCGCGTGGAGCAGACTCCAGGTCTCCGCAATGATTAGATCGGTCGTGACGAGCGTGTCGCGAGGGATTCGTTGCGTGTAGAAACGCCGAGCTTCCAAATGGTGACGGTCGGCGGTGTCGGCAAGCGCGTACCACGCACCCGTGTCAACGAGAATGCTCACGCTTCAACGCCTCGGCAATATAAGCATCGTGGCGCTCAGAAATGTCCGCGCGGTCGCTTGAGCCAAGGCCCACGAGCTTCATGAAGGCGTCGGTGCCGGGCTTCTCGCCCGGGCTGCTATCTTTGACGTGCTCACGCACTAGACGGCGCATTAACTCGGCAAGCGAGATGCCTTGGCTTCTCGCTTCGGACCTCAGTACCTCCAAGTCGGCTGGATCGAGGTAAATGAGAGTACGTGACTTCATTTGGACTTGGCTCCCGAATAGATGTCAAGATATCGATATCATGACATCTATCGAGAGTCAAGTGGACATCGACGGAACTTCGGGCTTCTTTCTTCTACCGAACCGCGACGACGCGGGCGGCGAGCCCGACGAGTGTCTTGCCGGCAAGAATCGGAAGGCCGTAGACGGTAACGGGACGCCCCGCCGCGATCTGAGCGATCCACAGTCGTGATGCGCCCTGGACGAAGTACGTCTGCGCGGATGTGCACACCATGGTCCCGCCGACGAGGAGGCCGCCGACGTCGCGGCGCACCGCCTCGATCGGTCCCGAGACCTGCGCGCCCTGCGACGAGACGAACTGGACGGTCACATGCGAGGCCACGACGCTGCCGTCCGAATTCACGGCCCCGTCGACCTGCACCACGTCAAACGGGGACACAGACGACGCCGCGGCGGGGCCTTCCGCCCGCACCTGCGTGGCCGCGGTCAGCAAGACGGCGTGCCGCGTTCCGGCATCGGTCACGACATCGATCGTCGAGCCCGAACGGCCTGTCACCACGCCCGCGACGTGACCGGCGGGGCCGGCCGGCACGGCGGGTTTCGCCCCCTGGGGCGTCGAGAACACCATGGCGAGCGCCATGATCTCCTCGCCCGGGTTCATCACGCCCCAGATCTCGATGTGATCGCCGCCCCTGAGCGCCTCCCACCCGATCGGCCTCGACGCGCTGTCGGTCATCACCGACTGCGGCAGCACGCGAACGAAGTGCTTGCCGTACAGGGAAAGCGTCCGCCAGGCGGAGCCGCCTTCGAACACTTCGGCTTTGCTCGGCGCGACCGCCGCGACCGACATGAGCCCGGTGGCCGGTGACGCCGAGACGAGCGTCCCGGCGAGACTGACCCGCGCCCACCCCCGGGGGAGCGCAGCGGGGACCGCGGCCGCGCCGCGCGCCCGCGGCACGCCGACGAACGTCGAGGGCGCCGCGGCGGCGATCGCGCAGGCGAGTACGGCCGCCATCAGCCACGCGGCACGACGCATCGGCTTAGGGCGGGGTGAGGCCCGCGGGGACGGCGGAGGGGGCGGTCGCCGGGAGCGTCGGCGTCATCGACGCGGTGTCCACCGCGCGCCGGACCGCGGCGCGGAGTGCGTCCGGCCGCATACCCAGCTGCGCCGCGAGGTCGGTGACCGAGAGGCTCCCGTGAACGAAGCGCACCGTGGTATCGACGCTCGTCCCGAGCGCGTGCGCGATCGCGAACGTGCGCGCGATCTCGGGAAACGTCAGGCCCTCACCGCGGAGGCGCCGTACCGTCTCGGGATCGGCCGCGGTCCGCCGCGACACGTCCGTCACGAGGGCCTGCTCGCGGCCGGCGACCAGCTGCCCGGCGACCAGCATCAGCGTATCCGACGGCGCGGTGCCGACCGCGGTGATCCGGAGGCCGTGCTGCTCCCAGATGAGGACGCGGAAGTAACCGAGGTCGATGAAGCGCCCCGGTTGCGACTGCACGCGCACCGGCTGCCCGGCGGTGGGCCACCCGATCGACCCGGCGGGCGCCTCGAAGAACGAGATGATGTTCCCTCCGTCGCTGTAGCGCAGGTACGCCGAGGTGAGGCTGCCGAACCGGCTGACCGCGCCGCCCCGGAACGTGTAGCCCTCCGGCAGCGCCGGCGGGACGAGCACGGGGAAGCCCACCTGCGCCTGCAGCTCCGCCGGGTTCAGGGTGCCGCCCGCCAGCGTCTGCAGCGAGACGGTGCGCGCCCCGGCCGGCGGCCGGTACCGGAAGTACGCCGCCGGGAGGTTCAGGCTGAAGCTGATCCTGGAAAAGTACGTCGCGAGCACGAGACCCCGCGACGCGTCGCGATCCTCGGAGCGCAGCACCGTCCCGGTCAACCGGTCGACCCAGAGCTGGCGCTGCACCCCGGCGCCGTGCGGCGTGAGCGACAACACGTAGGCCTGCCGCCCGATCACCTCGTCGGTGCCGAGCAGGAGGATGTCGTAGTTCCGCGTCAGCAGCGTGAGCGCGGCCGGCCCGCCGGCGTCCTGGATGCTGCGGTCTTCGAAGAGCATGTTGAGGGCCGGCTCGTAGTGCCGCGCGGTCGTGCCGTCGTCGATGATCAGCCGGCCGGCCACGTCCTCCGGCGAGAGGTATTCGAGCCGCAGCAGGTTCGGCCGCTTGTGCGACTCCGCGACGGTGACCGTCTCCATCCGGCCGTTGCGCAGCGCCGTGATGATCTTCGTGCCTTCGTAGTCGATCAGGCGGGGCGCGTCGAGCGCCATCTTGAGGATCGCCCGCGGGGCCGCGGGCGCGGCGGAGACGGACGGCGAGGGCGGCGTGAGCGGCGCGCCGAGCGCGGCGCCGGCGATCAGCAGCACGAGCCCGGCGGTCATCGCCTTCGGGACGAACCGCGTCATCGGACGCCGTCCCCGACCGGACGCGGCGTCTCACCCGCGAGCACGAGCTCCGCGTCGCCGGCGACCAGTCCGACGTACGCGCGGTCGACCAGCGGCGCCGTGCCCATCTGCATCGCATGATCGTGCACGTACAGATCGACGCCGATCTCGGTCGCGTGCAGGCGGTCCACCGTGCCCTTGACGAGCGGGATCGCCGCCAGCGCCATCACGATGAGGACCGCGGCGAGCGCCCAGGCGGGCCGGCGCACCGTGATGCCGCGAGGCGCGAAGTGTTCGAGGACCGCCCGCACGGCGCGCAGCCAGGCGGTCCCTTCGAAGCCGGCGGATGCCCCGCGCGTCGCGGGGTTCCGGATCGCCGCCCAGCACTCGTCGGGCGGCTCGGCCGCGGGCAGCCCGCCGAGCAGCTCCCGGGCGGCGCGCAGGTTCTCGTAGGCCTCGCGGCAGACGGCGCAGTCGAGCAGATGCGCATGCACCGCCCGCATCTCCGCGGCCGTCAACTCGGAATCGATATAGGCCGACAGCAGGCGTCCCGCGCGATGGTGGTTCACGGCTGCCACCCCCGCCGGCGCGCCTCGACGTACGGGCGCAGGCGCACTTGAAGCACCTGCCGCGCGCGGTGCAGCCGCGACTTCACGGTGCCGAGCGGCACGCGCAGCATCGCCGCGATCTCTTCGTAGGCGAAGCCTTCGATGTCGCTGAGGACGACGACCATGCGAAGGTCGGGGCTCAGCACGGCGAGCGCCTGCTGGATCGCCCCGTCGATGTGCCCCCGCTCGAAGACGGCCTCGGGGTTGGCGGCGGCGTCGGGAAACTCGCGGGTCAGCTCGCCGCGCGGCGTGTCGATCGGCGCGTCGAGCGACTCGACCCGGGCCTTCGGACGCCGGCGCAGCAGGTCGATGTATAGATTGCTGACGATGCGGTACAGCCAGCTCTCGAGCGGGGCGCCCGGCTGCACACGCCGCAGCGCGCGGTACACACGGAGGAAGGCCTCCTGTGAGAGATCGCGGGCGTCGGCCTCGTTGCCGGTCATCCGGTACGCGATGTTGTAGACATGCCGCGCATAGCGCTGGACGATCCCGTCGTAGCGGGCGAGCTCCTCCGCCGTGTAGGCGGGCGCCTTCACGGCCTCAGGCGGCGGGGCCATAATCGCCACGGCGGCGGCGGTTTCGCTGGTCACGCTCATTACCCGGTGTAACGAGCAAACGCGGCGGAAAGTTTCGGATCACCGCCCCCGCCGAGGTCCCGCCCGGCACGACGGCCGGCTGGCGTGCGGTAGATTGGCCCCTACCTGGCGACGACGTTGACCAGCTTGCCGGGGACGACGATGACATCCTGAACGGCCTTGCCGTCCGTGAACTTGCGGACCCGTTCACTCTCCAGCGCGACGTCGCGCAACCGCGCCTCGTCGAGGCCGGCCGGGACGCTGATGCGGTCGCGCACGCGGCCGTTGACCTGCAGCACCACCGTGACCGTGTCTTCGCGCACCGCGGCGGGGTCCCACGCCGGCCACGGCTGCTGATGCACGCTGTACGCGCCCCCGAGCCGGGCCCAGAGCTCCTCCGCGACGTGCGGCGTGATCGGCGCCAGCATCAGGACGAGCGTCCGCAGCGCCCCGCTCCACTCGCCCGTGGCCGGCCCGCCCTGCGCGCGCAACTCGGAGAGCCGGTTCGTGTAGCTCATCAACGCCGCGAGCGCGGTGTTGAACCGGAACCCTTCGAGATCGTCGGTCACCCGCTTGAGCGTTTGGTGGGTCGCGCGGCGAACCTCCGCGGCCACGTCGCTGCCGTTGCCCGTACCGTCCGGACGCGCGGACGCCTCGCCGGTCTCCAGCACGAGATGCCAGACGCGGTGCAGGAACCGGTGGACTCCCTCGATGCCGCGGGGATTCCACGGCCCGCCGCCGTCCCACGGCCCGATGAACATCAGATACGCCCGCACCGTGTCCGCGCCCACCGTGCCCACGTAGTCGTCGGGGTTCACGACGTTGCCGCGCGACTTGCTCATCCGATTGCCGTCGGGGCCGAGGATGATGCCCTGGTTGAACAGCCGGAGCATCGGCTCGTCGAACCAAGCGAGCCCGAGGTCGCGCATCGCCTTCGTGAAGAACCGCGTGTACATCAGATGCAGCACGGCGTGCTCGATACCGCCGGTGTACTGGTCGACCGGCAGCCAGCGCCGTCCGCCCTCGGGATCGAACGGCCGCGCCGGATCGTGGGGGCTCAGGTACCGGTACTGATACCACGACGAATCGACGAACGTGTCCATCGTGTCGATCTCGCGCTCGGCCGGCCCGCCGCACTTCGGGCACGTGGTCTTGCGGAATTTCTCGTGGTACTTGAGCGGCGACTCGCCGGTCGGCAGAAACTCCGCGTCCTCGGGCAGCAGCACCGGCAGATCGTCGCGCGGCACGGGCACGGTGCCGCAGGACGGACAGTAGATGATCGGAATGGGCGTGCCCCAGTAGCGCTGGCGGCTGATCAACCAGTCGCGCAGCCGGTACGTCACCGCGGCGCGGCCGCGGCCCGCCCGCTCCAGGGCCTCCGTCACGCGGCGGCGGCCCTCGTCGCTCGGCAGCCCGTCGAAGGACCCGGAGTTCACCATCGTGCCCTCGCCGGTGTACGCCTCGGCGAGCGGCTTGCCGTCCCAGTCGGGCGGCGCGATGACCGTGGGCGTCGGCAGCCGGTACTTCTTCGCGAACACCCAGTCGCGCGTGTCGTGCGCCGGGACCGCGTGAATCGCGCCGGTGCCGTACGAGAGCAGCACGTAATCGCCGATGTAGATCGGTATCGGCGCGTTCGTCAGCGGGTGCCGCGCGTAGGCGCCGATGAAGACGCCGGTCTTCTCGCGGTCCTCGGCGAGGCGCTCGATCTCGGTCTGCCGGCGCGCGCGGTGCACGTAGACCGACACCGCGGCCCGGTGCTCGGGGGTCGTGAGCTTCTCGACCAGCGGGTGCTCCGGCGCCAGGACGAGGAACGTCGCGCCGAACAGCGTGTCCGGGCGCGTCGTAAACACGGTGATCGCATCGCCCTGCTCGCTCGCGTAGACGATCTCCGCGCCTTCGCTTCGGCCGATCCAGTTGCGCTGCAGCGTCTCGACGCGCTCCGGCCACCGCATCTTGCTGAAATCGAGCAGCTGGTCCGCGTACTTCGTGATCCGGAAGAACCACTGCTCGAGGTCCTTCTTGATTACCGGCGTGCCGCACCGCTCGCAGACCCGCTCCGCGCCGACGACCTGCTCGCGCGCGAGCGTCGTGTTGCAGTGCGGGCACCAGTCGACCGGCGCCATCGCCCGGTACGCCAGGCCGGCCTCGTAGAACTTGAGGAAGAACCACTGGTTCCAAACGTAGTACTCCGGCAGGCACGTGACCACTTCGCGCGACCAGTCGAACATCGCGCCCATCGAGCGCAACTGCCCGCGCATCCGCTCGATGTTCGCGATCGTCCACTTGTAGGGGTGGATGCCGTGACTGATCGCCGCGTTCTCGGCCGGCAGCCCGAAGGCATCGAAGCCCATCGGGAAGAGGACGTTGTGGCCGCGCATGCGCTGGTACCGCGCCCGCGCGTCGGACGGCGTCATCGCGTACCAGTGCCCGATGTGGAGGTCGCCGCTTGGGTACGGGTACATCGTCACAAAGTAGTACTTCGGCCGGGAGGCGTCGTCGCGGACGCGGTACAACCCGTCCGCCTCCCAGCGGGCCTGCCACTTGCCTTCTATGGCTTTCGGATCGTAGGGATCGGTCATGGTCGTGCCTCGGGGGTTCCGGGGCGTTCTCTCATCTTACCCGAAAAGGCGCCCGCGGGCTACATCACCTGACGGATGTCGCCGCCGAGATAGCCGGTCGCAGCAACCAGGAGCGCCGCCCCCACGGTGAGGTACAGCGCCCAGGGAGGCAGCGGAGGGTTCCCGGTACGCCAGCGCCAGGTGAAGATACCGAGGAACACCGCCGTCGCGAGGTACGCGCTCATGCTGTGTGTCCAGTGCCGGGTGAGGACGCCGGTCCCCACCCCCTGCGCTTCCAGATTCAGCAGATCCATCCAGCCGGCCGCGATGCTGACGAGGCCGCCGAGCGCGCCGATGCCGATCAGCCAGTACGCAGCCTCACGGAAGACGGGACGGTCCGGCTGCCGCCAGGCGAGGACGTCGAAAAATGCGGCGGTGAGCCAGAGCGCGATCGGGAAATGAACGACGAAAGGGTGGATCAGCACGCCGGCCGATCCACCCCTCGCGGTAAAAGCACGTCTATGGAACTATTGCCCGAGTTCGTCGGACGCCTTGGCGAGATGCTCGGCGACCACCTTGGCCCAGGGCTGGGCCTGCGCCACGTCGGTCATGCCCTTCGCCTGCATCGCAAGGGTCAACGCGATGTTCGCGTCGTTCCACGCCGCCTGCGCGCCGGGAACCATGCGCGAGACGGCCGTCTTCAGGTCCGGCATGATCCCTTTGCCCTGTCCCTGACACGGATAGCCGACCGCCTGAACGAAGTGCGGACCCGTCGGGCCTTCGAGGCAGTTGATGGTGTGTTGCATGTGCAACTGGGTCGCGGCGATCGCGCCCTTTTGCGCTAGTTCGCCAGCGTGGAACGTGGCGGTCTTGAGCTGCGTTTTGATCGAGCCGACGAGATCCGTCCCCATCATCGCGCCGCTCGACGGCAGCGTCGCGAGCGCCACGAAACAGACGACAAGTACTCCGGTGCCCCATCCCTTCACGCTCTCGCCCCCTTTACGAGTTCAAAGGTCGCCGGCCCCTGGGCGCGCCGGCGTCCCCGCCATCATCCGGAGCAATTGTAACAACAGTATACCGTTCGACGGCTTATTCCTCTTCGAAGAGGCGCTCGCCGCGGTGGAGCCGCCGGGCGATCTCGAAGGTCTGCCCCTGCGCCCGGACGGTGGGGGCATGAGCGGCGAGGTATCTGGCCGCGGCCACGAGCATGTGGGCGCCCGCCTCCGCCCGCCACAGCTCCGCATACTGGCGGACTGCCGCCTCGAGCATCTGTATAGTATGGAAGTTTCTGTCTTCACGAACGAGCAGACGCCCGAGGATCGCCACGAGCGGCGCGGCGGCGTTCTCCCGGGCGAGGTACGTCGCAACCAGGCGGGCGGCCGGCGCCACCTGCTGCTGACGGTCGAGCGCGGCGGCGAGACCGGCCAACAGTTCCGGACCGGCCGGCGCCCCGGGATCCGGGTCCGGCAGCCGGGCGGGCGGGACGTTCAGGAACCGGTCGAGGTAGACGCTCATCGCGGCGTCAAAAACGCCACGCGCAAGGGGCTCCGAACCGGTCGCGACTCCGATGCGGCGGAGGCCCTGATGCACCGCGTTCGCGAAGGTGAACGTGTGCAGCGCGGTGTCCCAGTCGCCGAACTCGTTCGACTGGGGGAACCGCGCGATGCGGAGCGCGGCGGCATACACGACGTCCGCGGCCGCGTCCGCCGGCGTGGATCCCCGGCGCAGGGCGTCGAGGAGCGCGTCGGCGATCGCCTGCGGGTCCTCGCCCAGCAACACGGAGATCATTTCGCTGCGGTCGCGACCCTCGCCACTCGGCGCTGCACCGACGCCTTCACCGTTCCTCCGCCGTCGCCCGGCTTCGAGCGCCGCCGGAAGGACATCGGCCGCCGCTTCCACGATCGCCACGAGGTCGACGGGATGCCGCCACTCGTTGGACTCCTCCATCCGATCGGCTGTGGCGTAGGCCGTCGCGAGGCTGGCGAGTACCCCTTCGGCGCGGTCCCATCCCGCGATGTCGAGCGCTTCGAACGCTTTGTTGGTGAAGTCGAGCACGTGCCCCGTCTGAATAAACCGGTGGTCCGTGGCCGCCGCGAACAACATGCGCGCGAGCGCCGCCGCGTCCGCGCCCTCACGCACCGCGGAGACGACGCAGCGCTCGGCGCCCTCGGCGTCCCGGACCTCGACGAAGCGCCGGAACCAGGCGGTCAGCCGGTCTATCCCGGCCGCCTCGTCCGGCAGCGGCGCCAGCACGAAGCGCGGAGCCGCGCCGGCCGTATCGCGCGCCACCGCGCTCAGGCCCTGGTACAGTGCCCAGGAGCGGTCGGCCTCGTCGAGGTGCGGCAGCAAGTTGGCGTAGCAGGTCAGCATGGTGAGTCCCTGACCCCACCCCGCGCCGCGATACCGCGTCCCAAACTCGACGCCGATCCGGACCGCCTCCACGGCGCCGGCGTCGTCGGCGCCGAGCACGAGCGACGCCTTCGCGATCACGAGGGGGATGTCGCGCTCCAGTCCGTCGCGGAGCCGGCGCCGGTGATGCGCGCGCGGATCGCCGCGCGGCGCGAGGTCGACGTATATTTCATCGCCGCGGATCTCAACGGGATACGATCTCACGTCGTCGGCAAACTGGTCGAACGTGCCGCCGCCGGCGAGATCGAACCGGGCGTGGTGCCAGTGACAGGTCAGGATCCCGTCGGCGACGCTGCCGCGGTCGAGCGGAAACCCCATGTGGGGGCAGCGGTTATCGATCGCGTAGACTCGTCTGTCTGACACGAAGAGCGCCACGGCGTGGCCGTCCAGCTGAACGGCCAGCCGGCCGGTGCGCCGGACGTCGTCGGCGCGTGCGGCGCGCATCCAGCGCGAGGCCGTCGTCTTCATCGCCTTCACCCCGTCCATACGCATCACCCCGCCTTATTGCATCACCACAGCCGGCGTGCCGCCCCGTTCCGGCGCGCAGCGCGGCGCCGTCCGTTCGGCCAGGGGGTCACTCGGCGCCCGGAGCCGGAGCGGGCTCCGCAATCGCCGGCACGAGCCCCCGCGTCGCGAGCGCGGCGACGCCCAGCGCCGCTGCGGACGCGACGAACACCGGGCGGATACCGGCGGCCGCCGCGAACATCCCGCCCGCGATCGGGCCCACAAGATTACCGATCATAATCGCGCTGCTCGTCAGTCCCATGATACCTCCGAGCCGCTCGGCGGGCGCGCGGCGCGCCACGATCGCGTAGAGCGGCGGCATGAGTCCGCCGACGGCGAGCCCGAGCGCGGCACGCAGGATGAACAGCGTGACCGGCCCCCGCACGGCTGCCTGGGCGGCGTACGCGACACACGCCCCCCACAGCACCATCGTGAGCACGCGGCCCTCGCCGAGACGATCGGAGATGCGGCCCCACATCGCGGCGCCGGCCATCGACGCGAACCCGGTCACGGAGAACAGCACCCCGGCCACGGTCGCGACGCGGGGCACGGGCACGCCGAGCGTCTGCACGAACACCGGAAAGATCGGCTCCACCGCCATTACGGCCAGGTTGCTGGTGCAGAGGAGCAGCCCCACGGGGCGCAGCGCCGGCGAGCCGAGGAAGTACGCGAGATTGTCTCGTACGCCGGGGCCGCCCTCGCGGGCCGGCGAGCGGGCCGCCTCTTTCGTCGCAATTAGGACAACCGCGGTACCGCCCCAGCACATGAGGCCGGTGATCACGAAGACCCCGCGGAACCCTATCGCGTCGGCGAGGGCGCCCCCGATCAGCGGCCCGATGATGCCGCCCGCGGTGAGCGAACTCTGCAGCACCCCCATCGCCGTGCCGAGCCGGTCGCGGGGGATCGACGAGGAGACGAGGGCGTTCGTCGCGGCGACAAAGCCGCTCACCCCGCCCTGGACCACGCGCAGCGCGAGCAGCTGCCACACCGCCCCGACCGCGGCGGCGAGCATGTTCGTAAAGCCGATGCCGGTCAGCGCCCGGATCACCATGATCTTGCGGCCGTAGCGGTCGCCGAGGACGCCCCACAGCGGCGCGATCAACGTCTGGGTCAGAAACGGCGCGGCAAAGAGAACCCCGCTCCAGCGCTCGACGTCCTCGAGACGATGCACGCCGAGCGTTCCGATATACAGCGGCATGAACGGCACCACGAGCGTGAGGCCGATCATCGAGACGAACTGGGCGGCCCACAGCGCGTACAAGTTTTTCTGCCACTGCGCCATCACCGCCGCCTCCGCGCCCGGGAAGGTTCCAACGTCCGGCCGCCAGAACTTCTGCGGGCACCCACCACGCGCGACACGGAGGCACGAATGCGCCAACCGCTCGGACCCGACGCTCTCGCGAGGCTGCGGACGTACACGACGCCGACGCTGTCCAACGCGATCGAAACCTTCAACGTCCGTCCGAAGAACACCGGCTTCACCCGCGGGCAGATCCGCTGCCTGTTTCCGGATCTCGGGCCCATGGTGGGGTACGCGGTGACCGCGACGTGCCGGGCCGCGACCGCGCCGCCGCCGGATGCGACCGCGCGGCGCGCGGCGCTGTGGCGCGCGATCGAAGAGGTGCCCGCGCCCAGAATCGTGGTGATCCAGGATCTCGACGATCCGCCCGGCATCGGCGCCTTTTGGGGCGAGGTACAGAGCAACATCCACTACGCGCTGGGCTGCGTCGGCACCGTGACGAACGGCGGTGTGCGCGATCTCGACGAGGTACGCGCGCTGCGCTTCCACTTTTTCGCCGGGAGCACGGTCGTCTCCCGCGCCTACGTGCACCTGGTGGACGTCCGGGTACCGGTGGAGGTCGACGGCCTCGCCGTGCGGCCGGGCGATCTGCTGCACGCGGACCGGCACGGGGTGCTGTCGATTCCCGACGAGATCGCGGGACGGCTCGACGACGCGGTGGAGCGGATCAACCGGTCGGAGCAGGAGATTCTGGCGTACTGCCGCCGGCCCGACTTCACCCGCGAGGGCCTCGAAGCAATCTACCTGAAGCGGAAATAGGCGCATGCTGGCCAAGGTCGCGATGTTCGAGATGCTGCGCGCCCGCGGCGTGCGCCACGTCTTCGGCAACCCCGGTACGACCGAACTGAACTTCATGGAGATGTTCGCGGACTACCCGGACATCCGGTACGTGCTCGCGCTGCAGGATGCGATTCCGGTCGGGATGGCCTACGGCTACGCGCAGGCGACCGGGGAGCCCGCCTTCGTCAATCTACACATCACGCCCGGTCTCGCCAACGGCCTCGGCAATATCTTCAACGCGTACCGCGCCAAGGTGCCGGTGGTCGTCACCGCCGGCCAGGTCGACACACGCATGATGTTGCAGGAGCCGTCGCTGTGGAGCGATCTCGCGCGGCTCGCCTCACCGTACACGAAGTGGTCGTACGAAGCGCGCGCACCGGAGGACGTGCCGGTAGCGCTTGCCCGCGCGTTCAAGACCGCCGCGGCGCCTCCCACGGGCCCCGTTTTCCTCGGCCTGCCGATGGACTGCCTCGACGGAGAAGTGCCGGGGCCGGCGCCATGGTTTGAGGTCGAGCCCGACACGATGCCGTCGCCCGCCGTGCTCGATCGCATCGCGGCGGCGCTCGCCGGGGCCCGCGACCCGGTGGTCATCGTCGGCGGCGGCGCGGCCGGCGCCGGGGCGCGCGCGGCGCTGGTCCGCATCGCGGAGGCGACGGGCGCGCGGGTTTACGGCGAGCGACTGCCGACACGGTCCGCTTTCCCAACGGACCATCCGCAATACCTCGGGATGGCGGGGCTCGCGCTGCCCGAGCTGCAGGCGGAGATCGGCGCGGCCGACGCAGTGGTGCTCGCCGGCGCCCGGAAGTTCGCCGGACTGCTGTACACGCCGCCGGTACATCTCGCCGCGCGAACGACGGTGGTGCACATCGATCCCGATCCGTGGGAGCTCGGCAAGAACGTCATCCCGACGATCGGCGCGGTCGGCCACGTCGGCGCCACGCTGACGGAGGTGGCGGATCGGCTCGCGGCGCGGCTCGGCACCGACGGGCGCGCGGCGGGCGCGGAGCAGCGGCGCCGCGCCGTGGCAGAGGAACGCGCGCGGCGTGAGGAACGCTGGCGGCAGGCGGCGACGCCGCCCAAGGCGGGCGAGCGGATGTCGGCCGCCTGCGCCTACCGCATTCTCGGCGAGACGATGACGGAGGCGACGACGATCGTCGATGAGGCCGTGACGGCCGCCCGCATCGTCGACCGCTATCTGCCGCTGCGCACCGAACGGTCCTACTTCGGGATCGCGGCCGGCTCGCTCGGTCTGGGGCTACCGGCCGCCCTCGGCGCACAGATGGCGTGGCCGGACCGGCACGTCGTCTGCACCATCGGCGACGGGTCGCTCATGTACACGGTCCAGGCGCTTTGGACCGCGGCGCGCTACCACATCCCCGTGACGGTGTTCGTCGTCGACAACCGGGCGTACGAAGTCCTCAAGTCCGGCATGCGGTCGTACAAAGGCGGCAGCGTGCGCCGGGAACGGCTCGTAGGAATGGATCTCGACGAGCCGGTGATCGACATCTCGGCGGTCGCGCGCGGTTTCGGGGTCGCCTCACGGGTCGTCAACGAGCCCGGCGAGCTGCGGGAAACGCTCGCGGAGCCCGCGGCGGAGCCGCGCCTCCTGGACGTCCTGGTGCGCGAAGAGACGTGAGCGTTCGCGACCATCGCCGCCTATCCTAACTCGCGGAAGCGTCCGCGAGGCAGCGCTTCCGAACGTGTGTTACTCGGTCAGACCAGGCCGCGCCGTCGTCCAGAACAGCGGATTGACCCAGTGGCCGTCCGCGTACAGACCCCAGTGCAGGCTGGGGCCGGTGACGAGGCCGGTCGCCCCAATGCGGCCGATCGGCTCGCCCTGCGCGACGCGCTGGCCGGGGTGCACGAGCAGCGCCGACAGGTGCAGGTACTCCGTTAGAACGCCCTGTCCGTGATCGAGGACGACCGTGTTGCCGCCCAGCGGCAGCGCCCGCGCGAGCGCGACCGCGCCGCCGTTCGCCGCGGCGACCGGAGCGCCCGCCGGCGCCGGGAAGTCGACGCCCTGGTGCCACCATTCGCGGACCCCATTATAGAAACCCATCTCCCCGTAGGGTGAATCGATCTGTCCGGTCACCGGCATCCGAAACGGTCCGTGCCAGAGTGTCTCCGGCGTGCGACGCCCGAGCACGGAGTTCAACGCGGCGCGCTCGATCGCCAGATTCTTGGGGGTGATCAACGCCGTCGTGCTCGGCGGCAGCGTGAGATGGCGCTCCGGGAACTGCGCCGGCCCGATCCGGACGCTCCGCCGCAGCGTATCGACGCCGCCACCCGGGGCCGTAATCACGACGTCGACCGGATAGGTCCCGGGCGGCGTATCGGGATCCGTGCCGCGCAGCGCGCGCCACGTCCCTTCACCCTCCGCAAAGGCCTGGATTGGGCTTCCGTTGAAACGGACGGCGACCGTGGAGCCCAACGTCGCACGCACGAGAATCGCAAGGGTGTCGCCCTGCACCGGCGCGGCCGGCATGATGACGACCGGCTCCGCGGCGCCCGCCGCGCGGGACGGTAGCGGACCGGCGACGAGCACCGCCGCCGCGGCACCGGCGATCACACCTGCCCAGTGTCGGGCCGCGCGGTCTCGTAAGTTCACGTTCCGGCTCCTTCGACTCGACAGAATGATAGGCGATTTGTTCCCGTTACGCGTCCACCCTTCGGGCGCGGCCCGATCGCTCCTGTCGAACGTCGATTTTGAGTCATTTCCGGATGAGGCAGTCGCGCGGGCAGGCCCACCCGGCGCCCGGCGGGAAGAAGTCGGTTAGGAGATCGAGCGAGTTGGCGGACCGCTTCTTCAAGGCCACAGCCCTAGCCGGAGAGCTGCATCTCACGGACTTCAACTATTGGGATGAGTGGGATCCGGCGAAGGTCACGTATCGCGACGAAGCTGAAGCGAGCTGGCTCAAGCGTATGGGCGGCAACGAGCACCGCGTGATCCGCACCACCGTCGAGCTGGAGGCCGCCCTCGGGGACTCGGTGTCGGCGCGGGGCCTTCAGCTGTATATCGCCGACGGGCTGCTCGACGAGGCGCGGCGCCTGTGGGAGCGCATGAAGCAGGGGCGTAAACGACGCTGAACGACGATCGCCCTACGAACTGAAGCGCGAGCGGCGAGAAGTTACGTTGAGCCTCGGAAAGGCTTGCGCCCGGCTCGTTCGAAAGATATTCCGGCACCGTCCAATCAAGCGATGCACGCTTCGGACGCGTTCCGGTACTAGTCCGTTGAGGACGTATGCGGCTCTCCGTGATCGTTCCCACCTACAATGAGCGCGAGAACGTGCCACATCTCGTCGAGCGTCTCGAACGCGCGCTCGGACGCGTGTCGCACGAGTTGATCTTTGTTGACGACAGCACCGACGGAACCGACGACGAGATAGCCCGCCTGGCGGTAGGGCACCCCAACATCGTGCTCGTGCACCGCGAGATCCGCGGGGGACTGGCAACGGCCGTGGTAGAGGGATTCCGGCGCGCCGAGAGTGACGCGGTCTGCGTTCTCGACGCGGACCTTCAGCATCCGCCGGAGGTCGTTCCGTCGCTCGTTGAGGCTCTGGAGCGTACCGGCGCGGATCTTGTCGTCGCCAGCCGCAACGTCCGAGGCGGCGGTTACGAGGCGTTTTCGGCTGTCCGGCGCCTGGCGTCGCAGGTGGCCACGCACCTCGCCCGCGCGCTGCTTCGACGGGCCCGGCTGGTCGCCGATCCGATGTCGGGGTTTTTCGTGGTGCGCCGAGAAGCAGTACGAGGGATCGCACTCCAGCCGGTCGGCTACAAGATCCTCCTTGAGATCCTCGTCCGTGCCCCCCTGCGGCGTGTCACCGAGGTGCCGTACACGTTTCGCGCCCGGGGCGGGGGAACAAGCAAGTTGACGCTCCGCCAACAAGGCGAGTACCTGGCGCACCTCCTGCGTCTCCTCGCGGTTCAACCCGAGGACTTGCGGTTCTTGCGGTTCTGTCTCGTCGGGTCTGTCGGCGCGCTCGTCAACATGGGAGTTCTCTGGGGTCTTACTACCCGCGGTATTCACTATTTTCTGGCGGGGACGGCCGGGACCGTGATCGCCACGACTTCTAACTTCTTGTTGAACGACGCTTTCACGTGGCAAGACCGCCGGTCGACGTCGGCGCCCATGCGTGCAGGACGATACCTGCGGTACTGGGTGGTGACGGGCGTGTCCTCGGCGGTTCAGCTCGGTCTGCTCTTCGCGCTGACGACGGCGGGCACGCCGTACCTCATCTCGAACGTGATTGGAATCGGTGCGGCGGCAATCTGGAACTTCCGAATGAATGGCGCGTGGACGTGGACCACGCCGCGACAGCCGATCGCGCGCGTCTCCGTCGACTAGTATCGGTATTGGTGGCCCCAGGGGAATTCGAATCCCCGTTTCAGCCTTGAGAGGGCCGCGTCCTAGGCCTCTAGACGATGGGGCCGTTCGACCGAATCAGAGTATACCAACCGACGAACAGAGGGGCAACCGCACGTATCGCGCCGGCCGCACGCTCAGTCACTCGGCCGGGCGTGCCGCGTTCTAAATCGCGTACCCCCGCCGGTCGTCGGTGCGCCGCCGGCGAGAAACCCGGCGAGCCGGCGCGGATGATACGTTGTAGACGGGCGCAGGGTATCGGGAGCAGGCAGGCGAACTCACGACGAGCGAATCAGGACATCGTTCACCGTGACCACACACCAGTGAAAACTCTCGCGCAGTGGTCTGTCCGTCTCGCGGCCCTTCTCGTCTTGCTGGCCGTGCTGTTTATCCCCCGGATCCCGCCCCGGCCGTCCACGCAGGCGCCGGCCTCGGGGCTCCAGCCGACGGCCATCCCGCGGGGCGACGCGCGCTTCCTCGTGGTGGGACTGACCCAAGACAAGATGCGCACCGACACAATCGAAGTCATCCATTGGGACGACACTCACCACAAGGTGCGCATCCTCGGCATCCCCCGCGACATCAACGTGTCATTGCCGGGCATCAGCAACACCAAACTGGTGCACGCTTACGCTACGGGCGGCATAGGCCGGGCGCGCGCGGCGACCGTGCGGCTGCTCAACGTCCCGATCGCCCACTACGTCGTCTTCAGCCTGCCGGCGATGCGCCACATCGTCGACCTCATCGGCGGCGTCCCGATCAACGTCGAGAAGCGGATGGTCTATACGGATCGCCTGCAGGGTCTGTACATCAACCTGTATCCCGGCTACCAGGTGCTCGACGGCGCGCACGCGGAGCAGTATCTGCGCTTCCGCCACGACAAAGACGGCGACATCGGCCGCATCCGCCGCCAGCAGCTGTTCCTGCGCGCCGCTGTGGCCCAAACGCACAAGCCGAGCGTCGTGATCCACATGCCGGAGATCATTCAAACCGCGCACGCCGACGTTGAAACCGACCTCACCAGCTCGCAGGTCCTGGGCTGGCTGCAGCGCGTGCAGCCGCTCAAGCCCGAGCAGATCAGCACGGAATCGATCGACGGCCGCCCGGCCGTCCTCTACGACACACTGGCGCGGCAGCGCCTCGACTTTTGGATCCCGGACCCCGGCGATCTCCGGGCGAAAGTGCGGTGGCTCCTGACCGGCGTGCTTCCGGACCCGAAACCGTAGCCGAAGAGCCGCGGCCTAGACGATCTCCGCTTCGGTCAGGATCCCGCGGAGGACATCTCGCTGGCCGGCCGAGAGCGGTTGCAGCGGGCTGCGCGGGTTGCCCCCGTACAGGCCCGCCATGTCCATCGCCGCCTTGAGCCCGGCCACGCCGAAGCGCGCGGTTACCGCCGTGTTCGGCGCAATCAGGCGCAGTTGAAGCGCCTTGGCGTCCGCGTGCTTTTCCCGCGCCGCGAGGGTCAGGAGGTCGCAGCACTGCTGCGGCGCGATGTTGGCCAGCGCGAGAACGCCTCCGACGGCGCCGAGCGCGACGGCCGGATACAGGAACCCCGCGGACCCGGCTAGCGCCTGGAATCCGGGACGGCTGTTCCTGATGATCTCTCCAAGCTTGGAGAGGTTCCCGCTGCTGTCCTTGACCGCGGCGATATTGGGATGCGCTGACAGCGCGATGACCAGGTCGGCCGGCAGATCCACCATCGTGTTGGCGGGCATGTTGTAAATGCTGACCGGAATCGGCGACGCGTCGGCCACCCGCCGGTAGTAGTCGGTGAGCGCGGCGGCGTCCATCTTGGACTTGTAGTAGCTCGGGTTGATCAGCAGCGCGACGTCGGCCCCAAGCGCCGCTGCCTTCTTGACCAGGGCCATGGTGCTGTGCGTCGACTCGCACCCGCAACCCGCCAGGAAGAGCTTCCCGGCGGGGATGAGCGCCCGCGCCGCTTCGAAGTACGCGAGCTTCTCCGCGTCGCTGAGGTACGGCATCTCACCGTTCGTGCCCAACACCGCGTACCCGGCGAGCGGGAACGTATTCCACCGGTGGAAGTTGGACGCCAGCGCCTTGAGGTCGAGCTCGCCGGCCGCGTCGAACGGCGTCGGAATCGGCGGGAAGATACCTCTCATCGAAACCGGCGGCGGCTCCACGCGTGCCTCCTCAGGGCGCCCCGCTTCGCGCAGGCGGCGCCTGTCGTCCTTTATCGTATCGTACGGGCCGCGGCGCGGCGGGGCTATCCGACGGAGAGCGTAATTTGGACTCGGGCGAACGGTTGACCGGCGGAACGGGCGAGCGGCCGGGCATCGCGCAGGCCGCGCCGCCGCGGCGGCGCTACGGGCCGGTTCGCGGCGGGCCGGTGGACGACGGCTCCATCACATCGATGCGAAACACCACGTTGCGGTCGGACGCGGTCGGGCTCGGCCGGATGCCGAACCACACGCCGAGCGCATCGTACATGAGGGTCGTGGCCTTTTCCTGAGACGTGACCGCAACCGTCCAGGAGGGGGCGCCGAGGGCGGCGCTGATGTCGGCCTCTGCGCTGCCGGCATGCAGGCCTTCCCGCGTCCGGTACGCGCCGTCGTTGAGGACCCAGATCTGTCGCACGACTCCCCCATCCGTCGCCCGGACGCCCAGGCCGGAGCCCGCGGGGGCCGCATACCACGTATAGTCGGTACCGACACCCGGCCGCGCCGCGGTCTCTTTGGCGGGGCCGAGTACCGCTACGACGTCCTGCACCTTCATTCCGAGACGAATGGGTCCGATGCTCCGGCCGGGAACGACGAGCATCGCCCCGCCCGGCTGCTCCGGCGGAGCGGCCGGGGCGCCGACGGCCGGCTTTTGGACCGCCTCCGGAATAGCCACGATCACCGCATTTTCGTCGTCGGCCGCGACGACGTGAAAGCGAGCGGGCGTGGCGCATTCCACGACGACCCGCACCACGTCCGGGGTGAACTGCCCGACCCGAATTCGGCGAATCACGCCTTCCGCCGGGTGCGCGGTACCCGCCGGCAGCCCGAGCCGCGCGTTAAGAATGTCGACCACGATCCAGTCCGGCCGAACCGGTTGCACCTGGTAGCGCACAGGCGCCGAGGCCCGGATGACCACTTGAAGCTCGCGTCCTTCTGTTCTGGTCGTGACACCCGTCACGGTCGCGGGTTCCGCGGATACGGCGCCGCTCGGCCTTCCCGCGATCGTGAGCAGAGCGCAGACGGCGGCCGCGATGCCGACACGGACAATCCGGGTGCCGCCGAGCCGTCTCATGCCCTTCCCCCCTGGCGCGCTGCCGTCGACGTGGAGAATTCGCCGCGCCGCCGCAAACTCTTGGCGCGCTACGCCGATACGGTGCTCCGCAGCCGCCGCAGTCCGGTTCACGTACGCCTTGTGAGGGCTGGATGTTCCTCCAAAAGACGGCCGGAGGCTACCCCATCGGAACGATGGTCGGTTCGACGGTGCGGCAGCATAGTAGTTTGGCAGGTTGCACATCGCCGGGGGAGGTGACCGACAAATGCCGGGGTGGTTTGTGCTGGCGTGGCTCGCGGCCGGCCTTCATCGCAACGAGCGCGGTCAGGGTACGGTCGAGTACGTCCTGTTGATCCTAGGGGTGGTACTGTTCCTGATCGTGGCCGCACTCGCGCTGCAGGGGGTCCTCAGCGGCGCGATTTCCTCGATCAGTTCGTGGATGGGGGCGCAGAACCCACCGTAAACCGAGTCACGCGGTAGCGAACAACGGGCCGGGCCCGATCCCGGCCCGTTTTCTGTTGCGCCGGCTGTGGGATGCTGGATGACGACGCGTTCACGGCGCACATCGACGAGCCCGTGCCTTTTCGACCGAGCGAATCAGACGTCGCCGATCCCCCGGCGCTCCGCCCAGGCGCCGCCGAGGCGTGCCAATTGCTGCTCAGACAGAGTGTCCTCGGCCAGGGGGAAACACACCTCTTCTTCGGCCGAGAAGTGCTCGCGCGCCAATGCTACCGCGCCCGCCGCGGTCTCGCGTGCGACATCGGGCTCCGTCGCCCCCGGGAGACGCTCGAACGCCGCCTCAATGTCCGCGTGCATTCGGCGCATGCTCTGGACGACTCCATTCTCGGCGCCGAGCTGCCGCTCCAGGCTGACGAAGAGCAGCGTGTCCTCCAGGTTCGAGTGAGATTGGACCCCGGCGGCAAAGACCGCGATACTTGCCTGAATATCGTCGATCGACTGCATATCCGAAAGCGCGGCCTCGAGGTAGCGGATTTCAGCGT
>DASSJF010000031.1 GCA_035691305.1 bacterium | reverse complement strand
TATGGTCGCGCACGGTGCCGACATCGATCGCCGGCGCGCCGACGGGCGGACGCCCTACGCGGTAGCGGAGCTGAACGGCAACCGCGCGGTGGCCGACTGGCTGCTCGCGCACGGCGCGTCGCCCGAGCTGTCGGCGGTGGATCGGCTGGTTGCGGCGTGCAGTAGCGGCGATCGCGCTGCGGCCGAGGCGCTCCTCGGGGAGCAACCCGGTCTACAGCGCGAGCTGACCGAAGATCATTACATCGCGTTTCACCAGGCCGCCGAGCGCGGGGATACGCGTGCGCTCGCAGCGATGCTGGCGTGCGGGTTCGACCCGAACCGCCCCGATGCGGGGATCGGCAAGACGGTGCTGCACTCGGCTGCAATGGAAGGGTGGCCCGACGCGGTGCGACTGCTGCTCGGGGCTGGCGCCTCCGTGACCATCCGGGACCGGGAGTTCCACGGGCAGCCGCTGATCTGGGCGGCGGAGGGGTCGCGCACCGAGCACCGCGAGGGTCGGGACTTCGCGGCGGTGGGGAAGATGTTGCTCCAGGCCGGGTCGCCGGTGGAGTGGGAAGCCGGGGCCGAGCCGGCGGAGGGTCTCCTCGAGATCCTCGCGGCGTGGCAGGGGACTGTGAACGGATAGCCGAGGCTACCCCTCCCGGAGGGTAATCGCCGGATCGATCCTGGCGGCGCGTGCGGCCGGTCCCCAGCATGCCGCCAGGCCGATCACGGCCATGGCGAGCACGGTGGCGGCGAACGTCTGCGGATCGCGCGGGGACACGTCGAACAGCAGGCCCCGCAAGAGACCGGTGGCGCCGTAGGCTCCGGCGACGCCCAGCAGCAGTCCCAGGCCGACCAGCACGCCGCCCTCTGCGAGCACCATCTGTTGCACCTGGCCGGGCCTCGCGCCCAGGCTCATCCGGACGCCGATCTCGGTCATGCGTGCGCTCACGCTGAACGCGAAGACGCCGGCGATCCCGACCGCCGAGAGGATCATGGCGAGCAATCCGAACGCCGAGACCAACTCGGCATTGAGACGCCTGGGCGCGACGCTGAGATCCTTGTATTGAGCGATCGTCATCACGTTCTCGATCGGGGTGGTCGGCGCGAGACGCCGAACCAGGCGGGTCACCTGCGGGGCGATGGCGGCGATGGTCGAGTCGCCGCGCACCACGAAGCCGCCGGAAATCAGAGCCTCCTGCGCGAACGGCATGAAGATGGCCGGCATCGGCTGAGCCTCGGGACCGCCGTCCTGCGTGTTCCCCGCGACGCCGACCACGGTTCGCCAGTCGGTGCTGAGCGCGCTGCTCTGGGCGTCCAGCAGCTCGAGACGGCGGCCGACGGGATCCTCTCCCGGAAACAGTTGTTGGGCGAGCAGCTGATTGATGATCACGACCTTCGGCGCTCCTGACCGATCGGTGGGGAGAAACGGACGGCCCCGCTGGATCGGAATGCCCGCCGCGGCGAAATACTCCGGTCCGGCCATCCGGAGATCGGCGCGCGGCACGGGGGCCCCCGGCTCGGGCGCGCGCCCTTCCGCCGCGAGGGAGACCAGCATCCCCATCGTGCGCAGCGGCATGATCGAGCCGACGCCGACCAGACGCACACCCGGCTGTGCCGCCAGCTCGTCCCGGATGCGGTCGTATTGCTGCCGCGCGAGCACGTCCGCGTCGGTGCCCAGCACGCCGGACACGCGCAGGTTCACCGACATCGTGAGGACATTCTCCGTCTGGAGTCCCGTGGGGGCCTCGGCGATCCGCAGCGTCGTGCGCGTCAACAGACCGGCCCCCGCCAGCAGCATCACCGACACCGCCACCTGGACCACGACGAGGCCGCTCTGGAGCCGCTGCCGCCGGATGGTGCCGCCGGCACGCCGTCCGCCCGCCGACACGCTCGCGAGCATGTCGTCCGACGGAATGAAGGCCACCATCGAGAGCAGCACGGCCACCAGGGCGGCGAGCGCCAACGCGAAGGCCAGGACCGTGGCGTCCAGGTGGATTTCATTAGCGCGCGGTGAGTAGCGGCTGGCGAACGCGGTGAGGAGCGGCACGCCGGCCAGCGCCAGCACCGCGCCGAGACTCGCGCCGAGTCCACTGATCATGAGATTTTCGACGAGCAGCAGCCGGCGCAGGCGGCCGACGCCGGCGCCCAGCGAGGCGCGGACGGCAAGTTCGTGCTCGCGCCGCACGCTGCGCATCAACGGCAGATTGGCCACATTCGCGGCGGCGATGATCAGGACGAAGACAGCGGTGGCCAACAGCACCGCCAGCGTCAACTGCGCGCGCGCGCCGAGGGCCTGTTTGAAGGGAATGACGGCGACCTGGTACCCGGCCTCGGCGGGATACGCTTCCGGGTACTGCTGCCGCAAACGCGCGTACTCCGTGGCGACCTGGACCCGGGCCTGGGCGAGGGTCGCCCCGGGCGCGAGCCGCGCCACCACCTCCGTCATGCGGTGTTGCCGGTTCTGCTGCATGGTGGCGCCGATGTGG
>DASSJF010000030.1 GCA_035691305.1 bacterium | reverse complement strand
CGCGGCGGCCGCCGTCCTTTGGGACGATGCGAAGATCGAAACACTCGAGTATCGGATGCTCCCCCGCATAGTCCGCTGATCGCCGCGGCCGTCGAGGACCTCGACCCGGCCTGGTTCGCTTTTGTCATGGCCACGGGCATTCTCGGCGTGGCGGCGCAAACCGCGGGCATCCGATCGGCGGCGCTCGCCGCCGCGCTGGTGAGCGCGCCGACTTACGGAATTCTCGGCACACTCATGCTCCTGCGCGTGCTGCGGCATGCCCGTGCCGTGATTCGTGACCTCGCCGGACCTCGCAGCGCGGGGTTCGCGGCGGTCGTCGCGGCGACGTGCGTCCTCGGCGCCCAGGCGGATCTCGCCGGCGCCCCCGCGGCGGCCCGGGCGCTGTGGCTCGCGGGCGCCGGGCTCTGGTGTACTGTGACGTTCGCGCTTCTGGCGGTCTCCGTTCGCCGCGGACGTCAAGGCGGGCTCGGGACGTCGCCCGGCGGCGCACCCCTATTGCTCGTGGTCGCGACGCAGGCCGTGGTAGTTCTGTCGACGCTGACCGCCGCGAGCGGCCGCCCGGCGCCGCAGCCCGCTGCACCGCTCGCGTTCGGTCTCGGCTTGTTCGTGTTGGGCGGCGTCCTCTACGGCGCGCTCATCGTGCCGGTCGCGCGCCGCCTGCGCGATGTCCGCACGCGGCCGCGAGAGTTTGCCCCCTCGTACTGGATCACGATGGGTGCTCTTGCCATCTCGACGCTCGCCGCCGGCTTGTTAACCGGCGGCGCCGAACATTCCGCGACGCTGCACAGCCTCGCACCGGCGCTGGACGCCGGCGCGGTGCTGTGCTGGATCGCCGCCACGGCGTGGATTCCGATTCTCGCCGGCCGCACGATCCGTTGGTACGCCGCGTGCCGCGGGCGTCGCCTTCCGATGCCGGAATACTGGGCCTTGGTTTTCCCGCTGGGGATGTACGCTGCCGCGACGCGCGGGGTCGCCACCGCCGCCGGGATCCCGGCCATCGCGGCGCTGCCGCCGATATTCGTGGGGGCGGGCATCGCAGCGTGGCTGCTCGGCATGGCGGATCTGCTGCGCGGGGCGGGGGAGAGAATCGGCGGCAGGCCCACCGGCTCGGCGGCGTGAAAGTCTCAGCCGTCTGAGCGCCGGCCGGCGTAGGAGGCGGAATCATGAAGTCCAAAGCGGCGGTTCTCTTCAAGGCTGGGCAGAAGCTCGAGTTGTGCGACGTCGAGGTGCAGCCGCCGAAAGATGGAGAGGTCCTGGTGCGGATGGCGGCCGCGGGCGTCTGTCACAGCGACCTGCACGTGATGACCGGCCACCTCTTCGCGCCGTTGCCGGCCGTCCTCGGGCACGAAGGCGCGGGTGTCGTCGAGGGAGCCGGCCCCGGGGTCGCGTCTCTGCGGCCGGGCGACCACGTGATTCCGCTGTGGCGCCTGTCCTGCGGAGAGTGCGAGTACTGCACGGCCGGCCGCCCGGCGCTGTGTCCGTCGGGAACCGCAGTGCGGATGACCGGCCACCTCCCCGACGGGACCACGCGTCTTTCGGTCGGCGGCACGGAACTCAAGCATTTTGCCGGCGTGTCGAGCTTCTCGCAGTACGCCGTGATCCCGGAGAAGGCGCTGTTGAAGATTCCCGGCGATCTGCCGCTCGACCGGGCGGCGCTGTTCGGGTGCGCGGTGATCACGGGTGTCGGCGCGGTCGTGAACGCGGCCCGGGTGGCGCCGGGGAGCAGCGTCGCCGTCTTCGGCGCCGGCGGCATCGGCCTCAACGCGATTCAGGGCGCCGCCCTTGCGGGCGCGTCGATGATCGTGGCCGTGGACATCGTCCCGCGCAAGCTCGAGTACGCGCGCGAGTTCGGGGCGACCCACGCGGTCGACGCCTCGTCGGACGATCCGGTCGGCCGCATTCGGGCTCTCACGGGGGGGCGTGGCGTGGACTATGCGTTCGAAGCGATCGGAGTGCCGCGGGTCATGCGTCAGGCCTACGACGTGCTTGCGAAGCGGGGCACGGCCGTGATCGTCGGGGTCACCCCGATGACGGCGGAAGTCGCGGTTCCCGTAATGTCGCTCGTCTTCGAGGAACGCGTCCTGACCGGATCCGTCTACGGTTCAAGCCGCCCGCGCACCGACATCCCGAAGCTGATCGACCTCTATCGCGCCGGCCGGCTGAAGCTCGACCAGTTGCTGACCCGGACGTACCCGTTCGAAGAAATCAACGCGGCCTACGAGGCGTTGGAGCGGGGAGAGGTCGCGCGCAGCGTCGTCGTCTTTTAAGAGCGCGGGGACACCCGCCACGGCCTTCGGCGGGTGTCCCCGGCGCCGATTCTTGACCATTGTCGGGAGCCTCAGTACACTTCGTGCGGACCCACGGATGGAGGGGCGTTTGACTCGATGAAAGTGGAGATGCGGAGCGAGCCCGCGAGCCGCGTGGTGCTCGAGATCGACGTGGCGGAAGACGCGGTGGCCCGCGCGATGGACCAGGCGTACGCGCAGCTCGTGCGGCGCGTGCAGGTGCCGGGTTTCCGGCGCGGGAAGGCCCCGCGGCCGATTCTGGAGCGCCACATCGGCGCGGACGCGCTGCGCGAGGAGGCCCTCCGGGAGCTCGTTCCCCAGCAATATTCGGAAGCGGTGGCCCAGACGGGCGTGTCGCCGGTGGCCCGTCCGTCGATCGAGATCAAAGACGCCCCCGGTGGAAAGGGGCTGCACCTCACCGCGACCGTCGACATCTATCCCACGATTACGCTTCCCGACTACCGGCAGATCCGGGTGGCCCCGGAGCACACGGCGGTGACAGACGCCGACGTCGACCGGGCGATCGAGGACATTCGCGCTCGGCACGGGCGGCTCACGAGCATCGCGGAGCCCGCGCGCCGTGGGGATTTCGTCCTCCTGACCGTTGTGTCGGCGCCGGCGGGGCACGACCGGCTGCAGCCGGGCAAGGAACTCCTGGTCGAGGTGGGCGGCGGGCTCCTGCCGGAGGCGGTGGAGGCGGCCCTCGAAGGCGCGCCGGCGGGCGATGAGCGGCGCGCCGCGATTCCGGGATCCGACGTGCCGGCCGTCGTGCGGGTCGCGGACGTGCGGCGCAAGGATCTGCCGCCGCTCGACGATGCGTTCGCGAAGGCCGTGTCGGACCGTCAGACTCTCGCGGAACTGCGCGAGGGGCTCAAGGAGCGGCTCGCGGCGGAGCGGACGGCCGACGAGGCCCGGGTGCAGCGCGAGCGGGTGCTCGACGCGGTGCTCGCGCAGTCGACGTTCGACGTTCCGGAGAGCCTGGCCGCCCACGAGGTCGAGCACATGTTGGGAGACCTCGCCGACACGCTCCGCAGCCGAGGGCTCACCCTTGAATCCTACGCGCGCGCGGTCGGCAAGGACGAGTCGGCGCTCCGCGCGGACTTTCGCGAGGGAGCGCTGCGCCGCGTGCGCACGCGTCTGTTGCTCGAGACGCTCGCGGAACGCGAGGCGCTGAGCGTGTCCGAGGAGGAGATGCGCGGCGAGGTCGAGAACCTCGCTGCCGAACTGAAACAGGACGTCGCAAAGGTGCAGGGCTGGCTGGCGGAAGGCGGCCGGCAGGAGGCTCTGCGGGAGACCCTGCTGCGGCGCAAGGCCATGGCCTTTTTGGTCGACGCGGTTTCGGGCGCCGGAACACCCCAGACGGCGGGTGCGGCTCCGGAGCCGGCCTCCCCGAGTTCCCCGTGATCGCCCGCTATCCCCGATTGGAGGATCGCTGACCCCGTGTACGTCCCAATGGTGGTGGAACAGACGGCGCGCGGCGAGCGGGCCTACGACATCTACTCCCGGCTGCTCAAGGAGCGCCTCATCTTCATCGGCGGCGGGATCGAAGATGAGATGGCCAACCTCGTCATCGCACAGCTGCTGTACCTCGACTACGAGGATCCGGAGAAAGAAGTCCAGCTGTACGTGAACAGCCCGGGCGGGTCCGCGACGGCCGGGCTCGCGATTTACGACACGATGCAGTACCTGCACTGCCCGGTCTCCACGATCTGCGTGGGCCTCGCGGCGAGCGCCGGCGCGATCATTCTCGCCGGCGGAACGAAGGGCCGCCGTTTTGCGCTTCCCTATTCGCGAATGATGATCCATCAGCCGTGGGGCGGGGCGCAGGGGTCGGTCGCGGACATTAACATCCAGACCAAGGAGTTTATCGCGATCCGCCAAATCTTGGATGAAATCCTCGCGAAGCACACGGGCCAGCCGAGGGAGCGGATCGAGAAGGACACGGACCGGAACTTCTGGATGAGCGCGGTCGAAGCGAAGGAATACGGCCTGGTCGACGACGTGATCCAGCCCCGGCAGCCCAACGCGGCTCCGGGACAGCACGGCCAGCCGGTGCGGTAGCGGGCTCTAGGGGGAGACGCGCCATGTTCAAGGCGGGGGACGAGCGGGACCGCACGAAGTGCTCGTTTTGCGGCAAGACGCAGGAGCAGGTCGGCACGCTCGTCGCCGGCCCGGGCGTCTACATCTGTGACGAGTGCATCGAGCTCTGCAACGAGATCATCGAGGAGAAGCTCGCGGGGCCGCAGCCGGCCCAGAAGCCGCGGGCGATCCCGAAGCCGCACGAGATCTACCAGACCCTCTGCCAGTACGTGATCGGGCAGGAGCGGGCGAAGAAGGCGCTCTCGGTCGCAGTCTACAACCACTACAAGCGCATCGCGTCGCACAGCAAGCGCGGCGGCGAGGTCGAGCTTCAGAAGAGCAACATTCTCCTGATCGGCCCGACGGGCTGCGGGAAGACGCTGCTGGCCCAGACGCTCGCCCGGATCCTCGACGTGCCGTTCGCGATCGCCGACGCCACTTCGCTCACCGAGGCGGGCTACGTCGGCGAAGACGTCGAGAACATCCTGCTGCGCCTGATCCAGGCCGCGGACTACGACGTCAAGCGGGCGGAGCGCGGCATCGTCTACATCGACGAGGTCGACAAGATCGCGCGCAAGTCGGAGAACCCTTCGATCACGCGCGACGTCTCCGGCGAGGGCGTCCAGCAGGCGCTGCTCAAGATCCTCGAGGGGACGACGGCGAACGTCCCGCCGCAGGGCGGGCGCAAGCACCCGCACCAGGAGTTCATCCAGATCGACACTACGAACATCCTGTTCATCTGCGGCGGCGCGTTCGACGGCCTCGACCGGATCATCGAGTCGCGCATCCGCGTGGCGAGCATCGGCTTCGGCGCGGAGATCCAGCCGAAGCGCGAGCACCGCATGGGGGCGCTCCTGGCCCAGGTGATGCCGCAGGACCTGTTGCGGTACGGCCTGATCCCGGAGTTCATCGGCCGCCTGCCGGTCGTGACGCCGCTCGAGCCGCTGACGGAGCAGGACCTCGTGACGATCCTCGTCGAGCCGCGCAACGCCCTCGTCCGCCAGTATCAGAAGATTCTCGAGATGGACGGGGTGGAGCTGGTCGTCGGCGACGACGCGCTGCGGGCGATCGCGCGCCAGGCCATGACGCGCAACACCGGGGCGCGCGGCCTCCGCACGATCATCGAGGAGATCATGCTCGACATCATGTACGATATTCCGGAGCGCGGCGACGTCAAGCGCTGCGTCATCGCCCGGGAAACCGTGGAGCGGCGGTCGGAGCCGATTCTCCTCACCGCGGCCGACCTCAAAAAGATGGCGAAGGAGAAACCGGCCTGAGACGCCGCCGACGCGGGAAGTCGATATGGGCTCGACCGGGAACGGGGCCTCGCGGCTCCGTCTCCGTTTTTTGGGGCACAAGACGGATCGCGGAGGGGAATCGCCGCGCACCGGCGCGGCGTATACGTATATAGGTAGTAGGACAAACGGCACATTGACGGGCTTAGCGCGACATCGCCGGATCCTGGGGAGGCCTTCATGTCCGAGCACAAGCCGGACCAGAAATCGGAGCACAAAATCGAGAAAATCCAGGCCGAGGTGGCGAAGACCCCCGAGCCGGTAACGTATCCCTCCGTCCTGCCGTTGCTGCCGCTAAAGGGCACGGTCGTCCTGCCCGGGATGGTGGTGCCTCTCGGCGTCGGGCGGCCCAAGTCGTTGGCGGCGCTGGAGGCGGCCCTGACCGGCGAGCGGATGATCCTGCTCGTCGCGCAGAAGAAGGACGACGAGGAGCAGCCCGAACCGAACGGACTCTACACGACCGGCACCTACTGCCGGATCCTCCAGGTCGGCAAGCAGCCCGACGGGACCGTGCAGGTCGTCGTGGAGGGGCTCCTGCGCGGAGCGATCGCCGAGTTCGTGCAGACGGCGCCGTTTTTCAGCGTCCGCGTCGAGACGCGCCCCGATTCGACGGACAAGCCGCTCGAGATCGAAGCGCTGATGCGGGGCGTCAGTTCGCAGTTCGAGCGGTACGCGCGCCTGTCGCGGTCGGTCCCGCCGGAAGCGTTCATGCTCGTGATGTCGACGGAGGAGCCGGGACGCCTCGCCGACCTCGTCGCGCAGCACCTGCAGACGCGGGTCGACACGCGCCAGAAGCTGCTGGAGGCGGCGCCGCGCGAACGGCTCGAGATCCTCAGCGGCTCGCTGACCAAGGAGATCAACATCCTCGAACTGGAGCGGAAGATCCAGAACCGCGTGCGCAAGCAGATGGAGAAGAGCCAGCGCGAGTACTTTCTCAAGGAACAGATGAAGGCGATCCAGCAGGAGCTCGGCGAGAAGGACGAGCGTACGGCCGAGGTCGACGAGTACCGCAAGAAGATCGAGGACGCCAAGCTGCCCGAGAAAGTCAAGGAGAAGGCGCTCGAGGAGTTGGGCCGGCTCGAGAAGATGCCGCCGATGGTCGCCGAAGCGGTCGTCGTGCGCACGTACCTCGACTGGATTCTGGCGCTGCCGTGGAACACCCGGACGGAGGATCGCCTGGACACCAAGGCCGCGCGAAACATCCTCGACGAGGACCACTACGGGCTCGACAAGGCCAAGGACCGCGTCGTCGAGTACCTCGCGGTGCGCAAGCTCGCGCCCGACTCGAAGGCGCCGATCCTCTGCTTCGTCGGCCCGCCCGGGACCGGCAAAACCAGCCTCGGCAAGTCGATCGCGCGGGCGCTCGGGCGCAAGTTCGTGCGCATTTCGCTCGGCGGCGTCCGGGACGAAGCGGAGATTCGCGGCCACCGGCGCACCTACGTCGGCGCGCTGCCCGGCCGCATCGTCCAGGGCATGCGCACGGCGGGCAGCCGCAACCCGGTGTTCATGCTCGACGAGATCGACAAGCTCGGCGTCGACTTCCGGGGCGACCCGTCGGCGGCGCTGCTCGAGGCGCTCGACCCGGAGCAGAACAACGCGTTCAGCGACCACTATCTCGAGCTGCCGCTGGATTTGCGCGAAGTGATGTTCATCACGACGGCCAACATCCTGGACACGGTGCCGCCGGCGCTGCGGGACCGCCTCGAGGTGATCCGGTTCTCCGGCTACATCGAGGACGAAAAGCAGCACATCGCCGAGGAGTTCCTGCTGCCGAAGCAGCTCAAGGAGAACGGGCTTACGCCGGAACAGGTCTCGTTCACGGACGACGCGCTGCGGCACGTCATCCGCGAGTACACGCGCGAGGCCGGCGTGCGGAACCTGGAGCGCGAGATCGGCACGATCTGCCGGAAGATCGCGCGCGAGGTCGCCGAAGAGGAGGCCACGTCGGAGAAAGTCACCGTGCAGAACGTCCACAAGTTCCTCGGGCCGACGAGGTTCCGGTACGGCAGCGCGGGGCTGGAGGACGAGGTAGGGACCGCGACCGGGCTCGCCTACACCGAGCAGGGCGGCGACATCATCACGGTCGAGGCCTCGCTGCTGAGCGGCGAAGGCCGGCTGACGCTCACCGGCCAGCTCGGCGACGTCATGAAGGAGTCCGCGCAGGCCGCCCTCAGCTACGTGCGGTCGCGGGCGCGGCGGCTCGGCGTCGACGACAAGTTCGCGTCGCGGTACGACGTGCACATCCACGTGCCGGCGGGCGCCGTGCCGAAGGACGGCCCGTCCGCGGGCATCACGATGGCGGTCGCCCTCGCGTCCGCGGCCACCGGGCGCCCCGTCCGCAAGGACGTCGGCATGACCGGCGAGATCACGCTGCGCGGCAAGGTGCTGGCGATCGGCGGCGTCAAGGAGAAGGTGATCGCGGCGCACCGCGCCGGGATCAAAGTGGTGGTGCTGCCGAAGGAAAACGAGAAGGATCTGCACGAGATCCCGAACAACGTGCGGAAGAAGCTGCGGTTCGCGCTCGTCGAGCACATGGATCAGGTCCTCGAGGAGGCGCTCGGCGAAGGGCTCGCGCTGCCGGTGATCCAGCCGCCGGTGGCGGTGCGCCGCCCGCCGTCGCAGCCGTCGATTCAGGCGTAGGGCGTCGCCCCTGCCGGGGACCGGCCCGCGGAACGCGCGGGCCTCGCCGGCGTCAGGGGGGCAGCCGGCGGGGCGCAGGCGGCGGGTCCACTCCCGCCGTTTGCGTTTGCCGGGGGGTCTTTCTCCACTCCACCGCCGCTGTCGTTGACGCGGTCCTGCTCGAGTGCGGTCTGCTCACTCACCGAAGCCTGCGGGGTCGGGTGCGACGGCGGCTCTAGGGCGGGCGGTCCCGCCGTGGGAAAAACATACGGCATGCAGACACCGATCATCGACGTCCGCGATCTCGCCAAGCGCTTCGGACCGCTGGAGGCCGTCCGGGGCGTGACGTTTGGGGTCGCGGGCGGGGAGATCTTCGGATTCCTCGGCCCAAACGGCGCCGGGAAGACCACGACGATCAAGATGCTCGCCACGCTCCTGCGCCCGACGTCGGGCCGGGCGTCCCTCGCGGGGTACGATGTGGTGGCGCACCCGGGGGACGTCCGCCGGTCGATCGGCATCGTCTTCCAGGACCCAAGCCTCGACAACCGCCTCACCGCGGAGCAGAATCTCCGGTTTCACGCGATGCTCTACGGCGTCCCGCCCCGAGAAATCGAGCCGCGGATCGCGGATGTACTCGCGATGGTGGACCTGGCCGAGCGGCGGCGCGCGCTCGTCGCCACCTATTCCGGCGGGATGAAGCGGCGGCTCGAGATCGCCCGCGGCCTCCTGCACAGGCCGCGTGTGCTGTTCCTCGACGAGCCGACGCTCGGTCTGGACCTGCAGACCCGCAACCGCATCTGGGAGTATGTGGTCGACCTGCGCCGCCGCGAAGGCGTGACGGTGTTCATGACCACGCATTACATCGAGGAGTCCGCGCACTGCGACCGCATCGCGATCATCGACGGCGGCCGCATCGCGGCGCTCGACACGCCCGACGCGCTGCGGCGCCAGGTGGGCGGCGACGTGATCACGATCACCTCGCCCGACGCGCCGCGGCTCGCGCGCGAGATCGACGCCCGGTTCGGGGGCGGGGCGCGGACCATGGACGGCCGCGTGATCGTGGAGCAGGAGCGGGGGACGGAGTTCGTGCCCCGGGTCGCCGCGGCCTTTCCGTCGCTCGTCACCGCGGTGGCGGTCAAGCGGCCGACGCTCGACGACGTCTTCCTCAAGCTCACCGGCCATGAGATCCGCGACGAATCCGCGTCCGCGACGGATCAGCTGCGGACGGTGATGCGGGCGTGGGGAGGCCGCCGCTGACGTTGGGAACACCCGGCCGCGCCGGCGCCGTCGAGCCGGAGCGCTGGCGGCACGAGGTGCGCGCGGCCTACGCGATCTGGCTGCGCGAGCTGATCCGGTTTGTCTCCGAACGGGCCCGCATTCTCGGGGCGCTCGGGCAGCCGCTGATCTACTTGGCGATCATGGGCACCGGATTCGGCGCCACGTTTCGGCCGGCGGCCGTGCCGCGCGGCTTCAGCTACCTCGAGTTCATGTACCCCGGCGTGCTGGGGATGACGGTGCTGTTTACCGCCATCTTCTCCGCGATCTCGATCATCTGGGACCGGGAGTTCGGATTCCTGAAGGAGATCCTCGTCGCGCCGGTCGCGCGCGTCAGCATCGTCGCCGGCAAGGTCGCCGGCGGAGCGACGGTGGCGACGCTGCAGGGCGTGTTGCTGCTCATTCTGGCGCCGATCGTCGGCGTGCACCTCGGGCTCGCGCAGGTCGCCGGGGTCGCGTTCGTCATGCTGCTGGTCGCGGCGTCGCTGACGAGCTTCGGCCTCGTCATCGCCTCGCGCATGGCGACGATGGAAGGCTTCCAGGTCGTGATGAACTTTCTGGTGCTGCCGCTGTGGCTGCTGTCCGGAGCGTTCTTCCCGCTGCGGGGACTGCCGTTGTGGATGACGGCGCTGACGCGGATCGATCCCCTGACCTACGCGGTCGACGCCCTGCGCGGCATGGTGTATGCGGGTTCACCGCTCGCCTCGGCGTTCGTCCAGCATCCCTACCGGCTCAACGTCGCGATCATCCTGCTGTTTCTGGTCGTCATGCTGACGGCCGCGATTACGACGTTCCGGTCGCGGGAGGACTAAGACTCCTCCTGAAGCCCTCGCTGCCGCTAATACCCCCGTTCGACGTCGATCACGTTCGCGAGCGGCTCCCCCGTGACGTATCGTCGCAGGTTCCGGCTGAAGATCGTTGCGATACGCTCGAAGAATTTTGGAGTAATCCCGGAGACATGCGGCGTGATGATCACCTGCGGGAAGTCGTAGAGCGGATTATCGGCCGGAAGCGGTTCGGCTTCGAAGACGTCCAGCCCCGCACCGGCGATCCAGCCCTCCCGAAGCGCCCGGACCAGTGCCGCCTCCTGGACAATCGGCCCGCGGGACACGTTGATGAAAACGGCGGCCGGCTTCATCGACCGGAATTCGCGCTCGCCCATCCGGCCCCGCGTTTCCGGCGTGAGCGGCAGCAGCGCCACGACGTAGTCCGCCTCCTTCAAGCAGTCCCCAATCCGGTCGGGCGGCAGCACCAGGTCGACGTGCGGGACCGGCTCGGGCGTCCGCTTCGTGCCGATCACCCGCATCCCGAACGCGGCCGCGCGCGTAGCGAGCGGCTTTCCGATCTGTCCGAGACCCATGATGCCGAGCACTTTGCCCGCTACGTCTTCGCCGATGCCCGACGGCCGGTCCCACTTGTGCTCGATCTGATTGCGGATGTCCACGTGCAGCCGCCGCGCGAAGGCCAGCACGAGCGCCATCACGTGGTCCGGCAGTGCGACGTGCGCGCCGACCGTCCGCGTCAGGACGATGCGGCGGTCGCGGATCCCGGGAAGCCCGACGAACCCGTCCACCCCGGCGTTAAAGGCGTGCACCCATTTGAGGCGGCGGCCGCGCTCGAGCAGGGCGGGCGGCAGCGACCACCCGGTCGCGATGTCGACGTCCGCGGCCTGGGCGACGGCCTCGTCGCGGCTCGCCGGCAAGAGAAGGCGCGCACCGGGGGCGGCCTCAGCCGCCGCGGCGCGGAACCGCTCCCGCGCCGCCGCCGGCACGTAGGCGTCGATCATCATGAGGATCGTCAGATCAGAAGGGGTGTGAGCCGTCACGACGCCGGCACGGCCGCGGCATGGGCCGGCGTCTCAGCGGCGGCCCGCCGGCTCGCGAGCAGCGCGCCGTACGGCCCGGTGTCGACGATCACGCCGTTTCGGAGGACGAGCGCGAGACCGGAGAGCGGCGAGACGCGCTCGCCCGGCAGCAAGATCCCGACAAGGTTGAGCGGATCCGCGGCCGAGATGACCACGTCGCCCGTTTCGTCCGGCTCGCGGCGGACCGCGCGCAGCGCTTCGACGGCGCCGGGCAGCGCGTACTGCTCGCCCGCGACTCCGGCGACGAAACGCCCGCCGCGCACTTCGCCCCGCGCTTCCCAGCGGCGGTACACGTCGAGCAGCCGGCGCCACGGCGGAAGCGCACGCTCCCGCGCCAGCACGTCCCGGAAGACGACTCCATAGCGGCGCAGCAGCTGCCGCGCCACGAGGGCGTCGCGCTCGTCGGGCTTCAGCGCCGCGTCGCCCGGGCGCCACACCGCCCAGCGGCCGGAGGGCAGGGCGCGTCGCGCCGGGCGGGCGCGGGATCCCGCGCGGTTGATCTCGAGAAACCGGCGCCGGCGGTTGGGATCGCTTCGGTCGATCAGCCGCCGCAGCCCCGCGAAGCCGTCGCCGCTCACGAGGCCCCTGGCGACGAGCTCCCACAACGCCGTTTCCGTGTCCGCGGGTAGCCGCCCGATGCCGCGGGCGATATCGGGCAAGAACGACGCCCCGCGCTCCGACAGGTACTTGAAGACGTCCGCGGCCGCGCCCCGAAGCGCGGCGTCCGCGCGCTTCACGCCGGCGGGGCGCCGACCGGCGGACTCGCCGGCAACGATGTCATCGACGCCGTCCGGTTCGACGAACGCGCCCATCTCTTCCCGGAGCAGCAGCGCGATCGGCGCCGACCGCGAGAGCGCCGCGGATCCCCGCTTGGGCGCGCGATCGCCGGGGGCGTCACCGTTCGGAGCAGCGGCGGGCCCCGCGCTCAAGCGACCCCACGTCACAAGCCCGTTGAGGCAGAGGACGTTGAGATCCTCGGGATCGTAGAGGCGGATTCGCGCGGGCAGGACGTGCTCGTCCCACGCCGGAGCGGGGACCTCGAGTCCCTGCAGCATGCCGACCACTTCCGCGACGCCGTCGCGTCCGTGCAGCTGTGCTCCGGGCTGGACGTGCTGCCACCGCAGGAGGAACCGCATGAAGGTCGCCGGCGGGACCGGTTCGATCTCCCGCCGTAGCCGCCCGAGCGTGAGGCGGTGGATCCGGGCCAAGAGGCGCCGGTCGCACCATTCCTCCTCGGCGGTGCCGGGCGTGAACCGGCCGCGCAGGATCACGCCGGTCCCTTCGAGCGCGGCGAGCGCCTGTTCCACGTCCCCGACCGGGAGACCGAGGCGCGCGCCGAGGGCGGCGGCGGTGAAGGGGCCGCTGCACTGCACCCAGCCCTGCACGATCAGGCGCGCCGCTTCGGACGGTTCGAGGTCGGTGTCGGCGGCCGCGCCGAGCAAGGGTGGCGGCTCCGGCTCGAAGTGGACATCGCCCAGCGCCCGCCGCACCTCGGCCGTCCGATCGCCGGCCACGTACGCACGGCGCTCCCGGCCGCCGGCGTCCCGCCAGGCTGCCACGACCGCGCGGCGGTCACCGACGAGCGTGCGGGCGAACCCGCTCCAGGGCATCGCGTCCTCGAGCGGAAGGACGCGCACGGTCAGCAGGTGGTCGTGGAGATCGTCGGCGCCGCGGATGTCGGGCCACGCCTGCGCCGCGACATCGGCGATCGCGGCCGCGTCCAGGACGCCGGGACCGTCCGGCGCCGAACGGTCGATGTGGCGGAGGGCGACCGCCCGCGCGCGGCGCTCTTCGAGCGGCGCGTCGTCGAGGAAGGCGTACGGATTGGCGTTGAGGATCTCGTGCGACATCGGAGACGGCGCGGCGGTTTCGATCGCGGTCATCCGAATCGTTCCGCGCCGCATCTCATCGAGGATGGCACGGAGCCCCTCGGCATCCATCGCCTCGTCGAGGCAGTTGCCGATCGTCTCGTTGACGAGCGGATGGTCCGGCGGAATGACCGGGCCGGCGTGATTGTCCTGGCAGGCGACCTGGTCCGGGAACACGGCCGCGAGCAGGTCCTCCGCCCGCATGCGCTGGATCGGCATCGGGACGCGCCGGCCGCCCTGGTAGCGCGGGACGGCCAACGCCCGGGCGGCGTTCCAGCGCCACCGGGTCGTGAAGAGCGGCGAGGGGAGCACGGCTTGGATGATGTCGTCCCGCAGCGTCGCCTGCCGGACGAAATGGAACGCCGTCTCGAGCGGAAAACTGTGCTGCGGGCCCAGCGACAGGACGATGCCGTCGTCGGTCGCGGCCGCCTGCAGCTCGAAGTCGAAGGTCAGGCAGAAGCGCTTGCGCAGCGCGAATCCCCACGCCCGGTTGATCCGCGCGCCAAACGGCGTATGCAGTACCAGTTGCATACCGCCGGCCTCGTCGAAGAACCGCTCCGCCACTATCCAGCGTTGGGTGGGGACACCGCCGAGCGCGGCGCGCGTGTCGGCGAGATACCGGACCGCCTGCGCGGCGCCTTCTTCCTCGAGCGCGGTCTCGTGCCGCAGCCATTCCCGCGCCGCGGCCGGATCGTCGAGGCGCGCTTCGATCTCGGAGCGCAGCGCCGACACGGCGGCGGACAGCTCGCGGGTACGGCCCGGCGACTCGCCGAGCCAGAAGGGCACGGACGGCGGCGCGCCGTGGGCATCTTCGACCCGGACGCGCCCGGCTTCGATGCGCCGGATTCGCCACGACGTGTTGCCGAGCAGAAAAACGTCGCCGGTCATGCTTTCGATCGCGAAGTCCTCGTTGACCCGGCCGACCGGCACGCCTTCCGGGTCGTGGATGACGTCGTAGTCCGCGGTGTCGGGAATGGCCCCGCCGGAGGTGATCGCGGCGAGGCGCGCGCCCCGCCGGCCGCGCACCGTGCCGCGGGTGCGGTCGCGGTGGAGGTAGGCGGCCGACCGCCCCCACCGGCGCGCGATACCTTCGGCCAGCATGTCGACCAGCTGATCGAATGCCGCGCGGTCGAGATCGCGGTAGGCGTGGGCCCGCCGGACGAGCGCGTACAGGTCGTCCTCGGCGATCTCTTCCGCCGCGGCGACCGCGACGATCTGTTGGGCGAGGACGTCGATGGGCTGATGCGGCAGCACGAGGGCGTCGAGCTCGCCGGCCCGCGCGGCCCGCACCGCCGCCGCACACTGCAGCATTTCGTCCCGCGTGAACGGGAACAGGACGCCGCGCGAGACGCCGCCGACCGCGTGACCGGCGCGGCCGATCCGCTGCAGCAGCACCGCGATCGAGGACGGTGCGCCGAGGTGGCAGACGAGGTCGACGTGACCGATGTCGATGCCGAGTTCGAGCGACGCCGTCGCGACCACGACGCGCAGCTCGCCGGTCTTGAGCCGCCGCTCCGCGTCCATCCGGATCCGCCGCGAGAGGCTGCCGTGGTGGGCGGCCACCTCGGACTCGCCGAGGCGCCGCCCGAGCTGGTGGGCGACCCGCTCCGCCAGGCGGCGGGTGTTGACGAAGACGAGGGTGGTGCGGTGGCCCTGCGCGAGCGCGGCCAGCCGGTCGTAGATCGCGTCGCGCACGTCGTTCGCGACGATCGGGCCGCGCGGCGGACCGGGAACCTCGATCGACAGATCCCACGGCCGGCGGTGGCCGGCATCGACGATCGTGCACCCGCCGCCGGCCCCGGTCAGCAGACGCCCGACCTCTTCGACCGGCTTCTGCGTCGCCGACAGGCCGATGCGCTGGAGCCGCCGTCCGGCCAGGCGGTCGAGCCGCTCGAGCGAGAGTGTCAGGTGAGATCCGCGCTTGTCCTGCGCGACCGCGTGAATCTCGTCGACGATCACGGTCCTCGCCTGCTTGAGAAACGCGCGGCTGCCCTCGGCGGTCAGCAAGATGTAGAGTGATTCCGGCGTCGTGATCAAAATGTGCGGCGGCCGCCGGCTCATCCGTGCGCGGTCCGCGGCCGGGGTGTCGCCGGAGCGAACCGCGAGGCGGATCTCGGGGAGCGCTTGGCCCGCTGCGGCGGCGCGCTCGCGGATCTCGGCGAGCGGTCCGACGAGGTTGGCATGGACGTCGTTGCCGAGCGCCTTGAGCGGGGACACGTACACGACCGACGTCTCGTCCGGCAGACCGCCGTCGGCGGCGCCTTCGAGCAGCAGCGCGTTGATCGCCCAGAGGAAGCCGGCGAGCGTTTTCCCGGACCCGGTGGGGGCGGCGATCAGGGTGTCGCGGCCCGACGCGATCGCGGGCCAGCCGCCCGTCTGGGCCGGCGTCGGCGCGCCGAACCGCTCCGCGAACCACTCCGCGACGATTGGGTGAAAACGGTCGCAAGCCATGGGAGTCTTGCGACTATGGTATAATACGCGCGACAGAAACGCGAGGACGGGGAGGAGTACGTTCGCGCGGCGCCCGAGCGAGGGGAGGGGTTGGTGAAAGCTCCCCGGGCCGCACGAGCCGAACGTCGCCCCTGAGCAGCGGGCCGTCCGCAACGCAGCAAACGGCCGGTCCGCCGGGTGCGCCCGAGAACGCGCGTCGAGCCGCCGCCCGGCGGGCGTGGAAGGTGCGCGTCCGGAGACCGGCGGGAGAAAAGGTGGTACCGCGGAGCGCCGCTTCGCCCTTTGGGTGAGGCGGCGTTGGCGTTTGTAATGGAAGTTAGGGGAGGCGGAGGGCATGGCGGACGGACCCAGGGCGGCGGGCGGCCGCGCAGGCGGCCCAGACAGGACAGAACTGCCGAAGACCTACGATCCGGCGGCGACCGAAGAGCGCTGGTACCGGACGTGGGACACCCGCGGGTACTTCCGCGCCGTCCCCGACCCGGCCCGGCGGCCGTACACCATCATGATGCCGCTTCCCAATATCACCGGCGAGCTGCACATGGGCCATGCGCTCAACAACGGCGTCCAGGACTGTCTGATCCGGTGGCAGCGGATGCGCGGCCGCAACGCGCTGTACCAGCCCGGCATGGACCACGCCGGCATCGCCGTCCACGTGGTGATGGACCGCCGCCTCGCGAAGGAAGGCCGCACGCGCTTCGGCCTCGGACGCGAGAAGTTCCTCGCAGAGACGTGGACGTGGCGCGAGGAAATCGGCCAGGCGATCCTCGGACAGATGCGGCGCCTCCTGCTCTCCTGCGATTGGGAGCGCAGCGTCTTTACGATGGATCCGGGCTACTACCACGCCGTGCAGGTGTGTTTCATCCGCCTGTATCGCAAAGGCCTGATCTACAAAGGCCAACGCATGATCAACTGGTGCCCGAAAGACCAGACGAGCATCTCGGACCTGGAAGTGGAGTACGTCGAGGAAGCGAGCACGCTCTACTACGTCCGTTATCCGGGGGCCGACGGCGGTGAGGGCGTCGTGATCGCGACGCAGCGGCCGGAGACGATTCTTGGCGACGTGGCCGTCGCCGTGCATCCCGACGACGAGCGCTACAAGAAGCTGGTCGGCACCCGGGTGATCGTGCCGATCGTGAACCGGCGGGTGCCGGTCATCGCCGACCGCCGCGTGGAACGGGGCTTCGGGACCGGCGCCGTGAAGATCACGCCCGGGCATGATCCGCTGGACTACGAGATCGGGCAGGGCCACGAACTGCCGATTCTGATCGCGTTCGACCCGCACGGCCGGATCACCGACCTCGGCGGGCCGCGCTACCGGGGCGTCGATCGGATGGAGGCGCGGAAGCTCGCGGTGGACGACCTCCGGTCTGCCGGGGTGCTGGTGCGCGAAGAGCCGTACGTGACGAACATCGGTCGCTGCGACCGATGCAAGACTACGATCGAGCCGTATATCTCCGACCAGTGGTTCTGCCGGATGAAGGATCTCGCCGCGCCGGCGATCGAGGCGGTGCGCGACGGGCGGGTACGGTTCCATCCGGAGCGGTGGACGAAGTTTTTCCTCGACTGGATGGGGCAGATCCGCGACTGGAACATCAGCCGCCAGCTGTGGTGGGGTCACCAGATTCCGGTCTGGTACTGCTCCTGCGGGGAGATGATCGCGAGCATCGAACGGCCGGCGTCGTGTCCGAAGTGCGCCGCCAGTGGGCTCACTCAGGACCAGGACGTTCTCGACACCTGGTTCAGCTCGGCGCTGTGGCCGATGGCGACACTCGGCTGGCCGGACGACACGGCGGACCTTCAATACTTCTATCCTACGGGCACGCTCGTGACGGCCCGCGACATCATCTTCCTGTGGGTGGCCCGCATGGTGATGTTCGGGCTCGAACTGCGCGGGGAGATTCCGTTCACGGACGTCTACATCAACCCGACGGTGCTCAACATCGAAGGCCGCCGGATGAGCAAGACGCTCGGCACCGGCATGGATCCGCTGAAATTGATCGACCTCTACGGCGCCGACTCGCTGCGCTTTGCCCTGATCAACCGCTGTACGGGCGAGCAGGACCTGCGCTTCTCGGAAAAGATGGTCGAAGACACGCGCAACTTCGCGAACAAGATCTGGAACGCGGCGCGCCTTGCGCGCCTGCATCTCGAGGGGCACGACGTGCCGGCCGAGCCGCCCCGCGGCGCACGCACCTTGCCGAACCGGTGGATCCTCGACCGGTTCGCGCGCGCGGCCTCGGACGTGACCGCGGCGCTGGAAGGCTACGAGTTCCACGCGGCGTGCCACCGGCTGTACGAGTTTATCTGGAGCGAGTTCTGCGACTGGTACCTCGAAATGGCGAAGGTTGACCTCGGCCCTGAAGGCCTCGGACGACCGCATGCCGAGGCGGCTGCGGAAACACGGCACGTCATGAGCTGGGTGCTGGGGCAAACGATGGCGTTGCTGCATCCGGTGATGCCGGCGATCACCGAAGAAATCTGGCAGACGTTGCCGCACGAAGGTGAAACGATCATGCGGGCGGCGTGGCCCGATGCACCGCAATCGTGGCGCGACGACACGGCGACCGCGTGGATGGCCGAGGTGATGGATATTGCCAACGGCATCAGAAGTTTCCGGGCCGTCGACCCTGTGCTCTCGACACAACCGGTGAACGCGTCCCTGCACTTTCCGCCCGCGGATCGGCAGCGCATCGAGGCGATGCGCCCGTACCTTGCACACCTGGTTCGGCTGGACTCCCTCCTTCGATTGCCGTTGGCGGGTGTTGATGAACACGCGCCGTTTGGCGTTTCGCTGCCCTCCGGTCGAGGGCGGATCGAAATTCAGGTGGAGACCGCTGAGCTACGCGCAAAGCTGCGCGAGCGGTTCAACAAGCAATTGGCGATCGCCGAGCGCGAGCTTGCCGGGGTGAATAAACGGCTCGAGGATCCCGCGTTCGCCGCGAAGGCGCCGGCCGAGGTCGTCGCCGGGGATCGCGCGCGGGCGCGGACGCTCGCCGAGCGCCGCGAGACGCTGCGGCGCTATCTCGCGGACCTCGCTCCGTCCGGGCCGGCGTGAGCGGGCGGTGAGCCCGAGTCTCGAATCCGGCACATCGACGGTCGCCGCGCCGGCCGTGTCGGCGCGCGCCTCCACGCGCTGGATGACCTACGCGCTGTCCGCGGGCGGCGTCGCGATCCTCATCGTGTTCGGGACGACGACCAACCTCCAGGCGGCGGCCCGCGCGCTGCGGGAGGTCGAGCCGCTCCTGTTCGCGCTCGCCGTGCTCGCGGTTCCGGCGCAGATGGCGGTCCGCGCGGTGCGCTGGCGGTACATGGTCCGGCGGCTGACGGACACCAGGGTGTCCGGACGGTTCGCTTTCGTCTCCGTGATCTGCGGTATCGCGGCCGGCAGCATGACCCCGGGCCGGAGCTTCGAGCTGGCAAAGGCCGTCATGCTTCGCGACGCGTACGGCGTGGGCCTCGGCTTGTCGGTGTCGGCGATGCTCATCGAGCGGCTGCTCGACATCGTCGCGCTGGTCGCAGGACTGCTCGTGGCCGCGCTGCTGCTGCCCCGGCAGACGGTGCTCGGGACGGCCGCGCTGCCGGTGCTGATCGCGGCGATCGTCGCGGGCGCGACGCTGCTCGCCGGGGCGCCGGACCGCGTCCGCGCGGCCGCGACTGCGCTGCTGCGGCTCGTGCCGTTCCGGGCGGTTCGCGAGCACGGGCAGAGGTTCGTAGACCTGTTGTGCACGAGTGTCGCCGTCGCGCGCCGGCGGCACACGCTGGGCCCGCTACTTGCCCTGACCGCGCTCGGGATCGCGCTGGACTTCACGCGCGTCGTCGCGGTCTTTGGCGCGCTGCGGGTCGGACTCGCGCCGCAGGTCCTGATCTTCACCTACGTCGGGGCGGTGGTCCTCGGGATGGCGCTCTTGGTGCCGGGGGGCGTGGGCGTTACCGAAGTGTCGCAGGCGGGACTGATCGCGGTGCTGGCGCCGCACGCCGTCGCCATGACGGTCGCCCGCAGCGGCGTCCTGATCGACCGCATCGTCTCCTACTACGCGGTGCTGGTCGCAGGGGGCATTCTGCTCGCGATCTACCACCGCTACCGCGGCGTGATACGCTGACGCTGCGGAGGGCCGGGCATACCGAGGGAAGGAAGAGCCGCGTCGAATAGCGGATGACGGATGCATGATGTCGCGGAGCGGAATCGCCGATCCGCGGGCGGAGGCTAGGGCCGCGAACGGATCCGCGACCAGGGGGGCGGTGTGATGGTGCGCCGAGGCGTGCTGATCCTGCTGCTGGTGGCCGGCGTGTTTGGCGGATCGGCCGCGGCGGGATTTCTGCTCGCGAAGGGCGCGCTGCGTCACGCGCCGGCCGCGGCCGCTCCCGGAACGCCCGACGCCTCGCGATCAGGCGTGTCGCAGCCGGCGGCGATCCCGCCCGAGACGACCGGCAGCGGAACCGCCACAGGACCGGCGGCGCCCGGACCCGCGGGGGGACCGGTCGCGGC
>DASSJF010000029.1 GCA_035691305.1 bacterium | reverse complement strand
CGGGATCCGCGCCGCGCCCGGGCGCCGTCCTTCGCCGGCATCAGATCTCCCGCACCCTGAGGAACGGCCCGATGCGGTCGTACCGGAACACCGGTCCGTCCTTGCAGACGAACGTCGGGCCGAACTGGCAGTGGCCGCACAACCCTATCGCGCACCGCATGTTGCGCTCCATCGAGAGATAGATCCGCTCCGGGGCGAGCCCGCGCTGACGCAGGTCGCCGATCGCAAAGCGCATCATCACTTCCGGTCCGCAGACGAGCGCGATCGCCCGCGCGGGATCGAACTCCGCCCTCGGCAGCAGCGTGCCGGCGACCCCGACGTGGCCGAGCCATTTCCCCGGCGGAGCGGCGTCCACGGTCACCTCGATCTGCGCGTCGAAGCGGGCGCGCCAGCGCGCGAGCTGGCGTGAGTACAACAGGTCGCCCGGCGTGCGCGCGCCGTACAGCAGCGCCACCTTGCCGTAGCGGCCGCGGTGCGCGAGCAGGTGATAAATCGCCGGGCGCAGCGGGGCAAGCCCGATGCCGCCGGCCATGATGACCACGTCGTGCCCCGCCGCGCCCTCGACCGGCCACGCGCTGCCGTACGGACCGCGGACGCCAACGATCGCGCCGCGGCGCAGCGCGCTGAGCGCGCGGGTCACCGCGCCCACTGCGCGCACGGTATGGACGAGCGTCCCCGGCCTGGCGGGATCTCCGCTGATCGAGATCGGGACCTCGCCGAGGCCGAACAGGTAGAGCATGTTGAACTGGCCGGGGGCGAACGCCGGCGTCTCGCGGGGGTCCGCGCGGCCGGACGCGCGCGGCCCGGGTTCGAGCTCGATCGTGACGGTGTCGTGCGTGTCGCGCGACACACCGAGCACGCGGTACGGCGCCGGCGCCATCGGATCGGACGGTGCCTGAGTCGGCGACGCGGGGCGGGCGTCAGACACGCGTGCCGTAGACATCCAGCAGCTGCAGCCGCGCGGCCCGGAGGCGCTGCCCGAGCACCCCGGCAAATCGTTTCAGCAGCTCATAACCAAGCCGCGGGTCCGCCTCGCACTTCCGACGGATGCAGGCCCCGTCGAACTGCGTCGCCCTGACCGATTCGAGCGTCCTCGCGTCGCACGACATCCGGTAGGGCGGCACGAGCCAGGACCAGCCCACGACGTCGCCCGGGCCGAGGGTCAACACGGTGAGCGGCCCGCGCTCGGGCGAGGCGATCTCGAGCGCGACCCGTCCGTGGCGAAGCAGGTAGAAGTGGTCCGCCGGATCGCCTTCGTGGAACATCATCTTGTCGGGGGCGTAGTGGACATTCGAGCCGCATCCGACGATCAGCGCCGAGTCGTCGGCCGCGAGTCCGCGGAAGAACGGATGATCGGCCAGCACCTCCGAAAGGTCACGCATCGCGGGCCCCCTTGCGTTCGGCGTTCTCCGGCGCGCCGTCCGGCGGTGGCGCTTCGCTCTCGCGGATCGCGCGAACTTCCTCGGTGATGTCTATACCAACCGGGCACCAGGTGATGCAGCGCCCGCAGCCGACGCATCCCGAGGTTCCGAACTGGTCGATCCAGGACGCCAATTTGTGGGTCATCCACTGGCGGTACCGGGACTTGGGCGAGTTCCGCACGTTGCCGCCGTGGATGTACGAGAAGTCCATCGTGAAGCAGGAGTCCCACCGGCGCCAGCGCTCGGCGTGGTCGCCGGTCAGGTCCGTCGTGTCCTCGACCGAGCTGCAGAAGCACGTGGGACAGACCATCGTGCAGTTGGCGCACGTGAGGCACCGCGCGGCGACGTTGTCCCAGCGTGGGTGCTCGAGGTTGCGGTACAGCAATTCCTTGATGCCGGCGGTGTCCATCGACCGGCCCATCTGCGCGGCGGCGCGGGCGACCGTGCGATCGATCGTCTCCGCGGCGTCCGGCGGGGCCTCGCGCGGGACCGGCCGGTCTGCGCCGTCCGCCGCGAGATCCCGCAGCACGTCGGCGCCCCGGTCCGTGCCGGTTTCGACGAGAAACTCGTGACGCCCGCCTTCGAGCACCTCGGTGAGCGCCAGGTCGAAGCCCGCCGTGACCCGTGGCCCGGTCTTCATCGAGAGGCAAAAGCACGTACCCCCGGCCTGGCCGCAGTTCACGGCCACCACGAACGCGCCCTCACGCAGCGCCTTGTAGGTCGGGTCGACGTGCGGACCCTCCAGAAAGACCCGGTCCTGCACCGCGATCGCGTGCAAATCGCAGCCGCGCACCCCGATGAACGCGTAGCGCGGCGCTTCCTCGCGCGTGTCTTCGATCTCGAAGCCGCCGGCGTCGCGGCCCGGCCCGCGCCGCGCGCGCCAGAGCCGCGTCGCCGCCGGAAACAGGAATTTCTTCCAGGAGTGCGGGCCGACGGGATAACCGAACAGCGCCTGATCCGTCCGGCGCTCCACGCGATAGGTTCCGCCGTCCTGAACGTCGGTCCAGCCTTGAGGGAGGTCGGCCGCGGAGGCGATCTCGTCGTAGATGATCGCTCCGTCGCGCAGCGTCGGACCGACGAGACGGTACCCGCGGCGGCGAAGAACTTGGAGCAGGGCGGCCAATCCGTCGACCGTCAGCGCGCAGAAGGTTTGGGGAGCAGACGCTGCCATCGAGGCCGTCACCGGTGGGCCGCCGTCACGGGCTCTTTCTGCCGAGCGGGTGCCGGTCCGTGGGCGGTCTCCCGGAGTTCCTTCGTGATCTCGCCGACGAAGGCCTTGGCGTCACCGAACAGCATCAGCGTCTTGTCGAGGTAGTAGAGCTCGTTTTCGACCCCGGCGAATCCCGGCCGCATGCTGCGCTTGATCACCATGACCACCGCGGCGCGGTCCGTGTCGATGATCGGCATCCCGTAGATCGGGCTCGTCTTGTCGTGGCGGGCGGCGGGATTCGTGATGTCGTTCGCGCCGACCACGAGCGCGACGTCCGCCTGCGGGAGTTCCGCGTTGGCCTCGTCGAGGCCGAGCAGGCGGTCGTACGGGATGTCGGCCTCCGCCAGGAGTACGTTCATGTGGCCGGGCATCCGGCCGGCCACAGGGTGGATCGCGAACTTGACGCCCACCCCGCGGCTCATCAGCGCGTCGTACAGCTCGCGCACCTGGTGCTGCGCCTGCGCCACCGCCATGCCGTAGCCCGGCACCACGATCACGGACCCCGCGCCCGCGAGGATCGCGGCCGCTTCCTCCGGCGTCGCGCTGCGGACCGGTTTCTCCGGCGCCGCGGCGCCGGCCGCCTCCTGGACCTGGCCGAACGCGCCGAACAGGACGTTGGTGAACGAGCGGTTCATCGCCCGGCACATGATCAGCGAGAGAATGAAGCCCGACGAGCCGTCGAGCGCCCCGGCGATGATCAGCAGGTAGTTGTTGAGGACGAACCCCATCGCCGCCGCCGACAGCCCGGCGTAGGAGTTGAGCAGCGAGATCACGGTGGGCATGTCGGCTCCGCCGATCGGGATGATCAGCAGCACGCCGAAAACGAGCGCCAGGCCGATGATGATCGGGAACAAGAACTTGAGCTCGGGGTGCACGACGATCGCGACCGCGAGGGCGGCGGCGAGCGCCAGCAGGGACAGGTTCATCACGTTCTGACCGCGGTAGGTGATCGGCCGCGTCGGCAGCAGCTCCTGCAGCTTCCCGAACGCCATCAGGCTGCCGGTGAAGGTCAGGCTGCCGAGCACTACCTCGATCGCGAGCGCGGTCATCGTGAACGTGCCGACGCGCGGCGCCTGCAGATAATACTCGCCGGTCCCGACGAGCGCCGCGGCGAGCGCGCCGAACGCGTGCGAGAGCGCGGTCCGCTGCGGGACCGCGGTCATCGGCATAAAGAGGCCCATCGGCGCGCCGATCGCGGAGCCCGCGACCAGCGCGACGACGATCCACTGGTAGCTGACGATGTGGGCCCGCACGAGCGTGCCGACGATCGCGAGCAGCATGCCGACCTCGCCGGCGAGGACGCCGTGCCGCGCCGTCGCCGGCGCGCTCAGCCACTTGAGGGCCAGGATGAACAGCCCGGCCGCCAGGATGTAGACCAGGGTGACCGCGGTGTCCGGCATCGCCGTCACTTCCGCTTGAACATCCGCAGCATGCGGTCGGTGATGAGGAACCCGCCGACCACGTTGGTCATGGAGGCGGTCACGGCCAGCGTGCCCAGCAGCGTGCTGAGTTCCGTCCGGTGCTCGCCGGCCATCACGAGCGAGCCGATGATAGAGATCGCCGAGATCGCGTTCGTCAGCGACATCAACGGGGTGTGCAGCAGCGGCGAGACGCGCCGGATCACCTCGAAGCCGAGGAACGTCGCCAGCATGAATACGTAGAGTCCGGTGGTGAGATCGTGGGAGTTCATGCGCCGCCTCCGTTCCCCGACGCCGGCGGGGTCGCGGGGGCCCGTACGCCGCCCGAGGGCGCCGCCGGTGCCGTGAGCGACGGCAGCCCCAGCGCGTCGCGCACCCTCGGCTGGACGATCTCGCCGCCGTGCGTGACCAGGGTCTCGCGGACGATCTCGTCGGCGGGATCGATCTTGAGTTCCTTGCCGGCGCTCATGTGCAGCAAAAAGGCCGCGAGCGTCCGGCCGTACAGCTGGCTTGCGTGGGTGGGCACGAGGCCGGGCAGCTGCAGCGGCGCGACGATCGTCACGCCGCCCACCTGCGCGGTCTCGCCCGGATGGCTCGACTCGCAGTTGCCGCCGTGGTCCGCGGCGCAGTCCACGATGACGGAGCCCGGCGGCATCGCCGCGACCATCTCCGCGGTCACCAGCACGGGCGCCCGTTTGCCGGGGACGGCGGCGGTCGTGATGACGACGTCGCTTTGGGCGACGGTCCGCGCCAGCAGTTCACGCTGGCGGCGGTAGAACGACTCGTCCTGCGAGCGCGCGTACCCCCGCGTGTCCTGTGTCTGCGCGGTGTCGAGCGGCAGTTCGACGAAGCGCGCGCCGACCGAGATCGCTTCCTCGCGCGCCGCCGGCCGGACGTCGTACGCGGACACGGTCGCGCCGAGGCGCCGCGCGGTGGCGATTGCCTGAAGGCCCATGACCCCCGCGCCGATGACGAAGACGCGCGCCGGGGTGATGGTGCCGGCCGCGGTCGTCAGCATGGGGAACATGCGGGGGAGCGCGTCCGCGGCGAGCAGCACCGCCTTGTATCCGCCCACCGTGGCCATCGCGGAGAGCGCGTCCATGCTCTGTGCGCGGGTGATGCGCGGCACCAGCTCCATCGCGAACGCGGCCGCCCCCGTCGCGGCGATCGCCGGGACCGTCTCCGGGGAGGCGAGCGGATCCATCAGGCCCGCGAGCACCTGGCCGCGGCGAAGCGCCCCGAGATCTCGTCGGCCGGGCTCGTTGGCTGTGCTGTAGCAGAGGACCTGAACCACCGCGTCGGCCGCGGCGAACACTTCGTCCCGCGCCGGGACGACCCGCGCGCCGTGCTCGGCGTACACGCCGTCGGGGAAGCCGGCCGCGGCCCCCGCGCCGGCCTGGACCACCACCTGGTGGCCGGCCTTTGTGAGTACGGGAACGGTGCTCGGGACAAGCGCCACGCGACGCTCGCCGGTCCGCGTTTCCGCGGCGACGCCGATGATCATCGCAGTTTCACCGCCATACCTCGTTTCCCGCGCCCGGGCTTCTTTTCCCGCCGTTCACACCCTATCTCGGCGCGGGCGGCGGCCACTATACTACGGTCATCCGATTCGGCATAGGGCGGCCGTGGACGCCGTGGGAAATCAAGCTGCGGGTGGATGCGGCCCGAGCGGTCGGGAGTTCAGATGTCCGGCCCCGGCCTCAACTCAAGGCCTCGATTCGCTGTAGTTCCTCCGGGCGACCGAGCAAGACCAGCTTATCGCCCGGAACGAGGGCACGCTCCCCGGCGGGCAGCGGGATGACCCGGCCGCCGCTGTGGAGTGCGACGATCACAAGCCCCGGCGCCTGATCGTGCAGCGCTCCCAGGGAGGTCTCCGCGAGGCGGGAACCGGGCGCGACCGCGACCTCCTCGAGCATGAGCGCCTCGCGACCGGTGTGCAGCACGGTCTCGACGAACTCCACGGCGGCCGGCCGAAGTGCAACCATTGCCAGGCGCTGACCGGCGATGTGATACGGCGAGAGCACCTGACTCGCGCCGGCGCGGCGAAGCTTCTCGATGGCGTCATCCGCATCGGCCCGGGCGACGATCAGCAAGTCGGGCCGCAGCACACGGGCGGAGAGGACGATGTACACGTTGTCGGCGTCGGCGCCGGTCACGGCCACGAGGCCGCGGGCCCGGGCGATCCCGGCCTGAACTAGAACCCGGTCGCTCGCGGCGTCCCCGCACACCGAAGGGAATCCGTCGCTTTCCGCCGCCGCCGTCAACGCCCGGTCAATATCGACGATGAGCACCTGGCTCCGCTCGCGGCGGAACGCCTCTGCGACCCGCCGGCCTACGCGGCCGTAGCCGCAGACGATGAAATGCCGGGCCATTCGGGCCAGGTCGGATTCCATCTTTCGTCGCCTCCGTTGGTCGGCCCAATCAATCGACAGGAGCCAGGCAAACAGCGCGCTCACCGTGTACAGGAAGTCGCCGACCCCGACGAGGATCAGCCCCATCGTAAACACCCGGCCGACAGGCGACACCGGGTGTACCTCCCCGTACCCCACCGTTGTCACCGTGGTCACGGTCATGTAGAGGGCATCCAGGAAGGACCATTTCTCGAGCGCCATATAGCCGGCCACTCCCAGCCCCAAGGTCAGGAAGAGCACCAGTATGGGACCTCGGAGCAGCCGGACACCTGTCACGGCACGCCGCTCCCTTCTCGCACTCACCGCAGATGGTTGTGACACTTGCGGTTTCTCCAAAGGCCCAATTCAGGTCCTGGTTCTCATCCGGGGCTCGCGCGACCGCGTGGAATTGAGCAGGCAGTGTTAAGATTGTGAAACATTCTCGTGCGGGCGGGCACCGCGCGACCCAAGTCTGCGATAATCTCGGTTGGGGCATGCATGGGACACGCGGAGGGGGAGGCGAGATGGGTAGCAGGGCGGCATGGCGGGGTAGTCGGGTTCGGGCCGTTGTGATCGCGGCGATGGTGGTCGTGCCGCTTGGACTGCCGGTCGCGGTGCCCGTCACGCCGGCGCACGCACAGACGAACGCCACCTGCCTGGACGTCAAGAACACCCGCAGTGATCAGATTACCGTTACCGTGGTGGGATTTGACGAGAACAACTCGTATTGGGTGTTTGGGGCCGGTGAGTCGGCCGTGCTGGTGAACGACAACGGGCCGCTCCGGGGGTCCACCTTCACGATCCGCCTATACAGCGGCGAGGGCATCAATTCGAGCCGGCAGCTCACCGGCAGCAACAAGTACGTGAGCTGGGACTACGACGCGTCGGTCACCGATAACGGCAAGTGCTCCGACGGCGCCTGGGTGGCGACGCTGCACGACTAAACACGCAACGCCAAGGTGGACAAAGCAGGGCGGTCTCGTTCACCAAGCGAGGTCGTCCCGCTTTAGCAGAAGGAGCGTCCCGCTCTCCGTACCGACGACCAGATCAAGCCCCATTCCATCGCGCCGCCGCACCGGGGCCGGCGCGCAGGAGTGCATGCCGAACCGCAGCGGCTGACCCTTCGCGCGCAGCTGCCGCGCCGCGGCGAACTCCGGATTGCCGGGCGTGCCGACGTTCTCGAAGACCAGCACGGTCGCCTGCCCGTGGGTGTGACGGGGCATCCCGGCCGGTCCGGGCGGGACCGACGCGCGGGCGTGAGTCCCGACGAGCAGATCACCGCGTCCCGAGCCGGTCCAGTCGCACACCGAGAGCTTGACCCGGCCGAGCCCGCCGCCGTAATCCTCCGTGAACCTGATCGGCGCACCGCCGGCATAGGTGAGCGGCCGCTTCGCCTCCAGCGTCTCGGCGTCGCGCCGCGCGAAATCGACGAGTGTTCCCTCGCCGTCCACACACACGTACCGTTGCACGCCGCCGGCCGCGCCCCAGGTGGTGACGGCGGGACGAACGCGCCACGCCGTGCGCAGCGGGGCGCCCTCGTAACGGAGCTCGCGCGGCGGCCGCAGCACCTGCGGATTCCCCGTGCGTGAGAACAGCAGGTGACGCCCCATGATGTCGCTCGCCAGCAGTTCCAGCCGGCCGCCGCCGTTCCAGTCCGCGGCGGTCGGAGAGAGATACCCCCATTTCCGTTCCGAGGGGCCCTGGACGGAGCCGCGCTCCCCGGCCTGCACGCGGATCGGTCCGTCCTCGGTCCGCAGCGGCGCCGCCTCGCCGTATCGCCGCAGTTCATCGCCGCCGAGATCCGGATACCAGAGAAGCTCGCCTCCGGCCGTGCCGACGATCAGATCGAGTCCGCCGCCGCCGCCCGACCATTCACAGACGACGGGCACCGGCTCGACGCCGGCGTGCAGCGGCGGGTCAGGCATGCGGACGGGCTGCGGCGCGGCATAGGCCGGTACGGACGCGGGTGCCCCCGACGTGCGGGGCAGCGGGGTGAGCCGCCATACGCCGCCGTCTTCCGCGCCGACGAGGAGCGCCGCCGAGCGTTCCTCACCGGCGGACGGCGCGACGGCGACCGGCACGAGAACGTTCTGCGGCAGCGAAAGCGGCGATCCGTCCGGGCCCAGCACGGCCGCGGCGGGTTCGAAGTCGAGCCCGCCGCGGTGGCGGAAGAACCACAGATGATCGAGGAAGTCTCCGCACACGAGGTCGGGCCGCCCCCGGCCGAGCACGTCGGCCCATGCGGGGGCCGCCGCGCCGTAGACTTCCAGCGGCCGGCCGCCGCTGGTGAACGGGACCGCGCGTTCAAAGCGGGGCCGCGCCGCGCTTCCGGCGTTGCGCGCCGCGTACACGTGCCCCCGCAGCGGCCCTCCGCGCCACGCGCCCTCGACGTCGTAGGGCCGGTACCGGGGATCGTTCCATTCACGTCCGTCGGGCCAATAGTGCGACCAGTCGTCGGTCCCGATGAGCAGATCCCACACGCCGTCGCCGTCGAGGTCGCAGGCCCGGACGACGTGCAGCGTTTCCGCTCCGCGGGTCCACGCGAACCGCACGTCGAGTACTTCCGGTGGGGCGGCCGCCTCGCCGTCGCGAAACAGCAGAACCTCCGGGCGGTCGCGGCTCACGCCGACGAGGCGCGCCGGCGGGCCGCCCGGCGCGGGGTCCACGTTGCCGAACAATCCGGGAACCCGTGCGCCGCGGCCGGCGACGTCGAGTTCCTCGTCCAGCCCGGGGAATCGATAGACGCCGCCTTCGAAACAGGCGTCCCACGAGGCGACGATCAGGTCGCGGCCCGCCGCTCCGCCGCGGGCCCGCGCGACCGCGGGGGCGGCCCACAACCCGACCGCGAGGGGCCCGCGCGCCACCGACGGATGGTGGCCGAGCGCCCGGCCGGCGCTATCCGTGCCGGACCACCGCGGGACCCGGTCTTCCCACCGTCTGGCGGACATGGATGCCGCGTTCGGGCCAGGGCCGGGGCAGTCCTGTCCGCTGTCAGGGCGCGGGCATACAGCGCTGTGCCGTCCTCCTCTCAGACCACCGCCTGATGGTCCGGTCCGGCCCGCCCAATGTACCCTGGAATCGGCGTGGCCCGCGCCGAATTGTAACGGGCGCCTGACAGCCAAACAGGCGCGGGAAGAGGGGGACGATCGATGACGCACCGCTGGTGTCTTGGACTGTGCTTGCTCCTCGTGGTCTTTGTCGCGGTCCCGATGGCGCCGCCGGCCGGCGCCGCGGCCCCGCTGGATCTGGCGTTCTGGGGCGGCTGGACCGGTCCGGACGGCGATGTGATGCGCCAGATGGTCGATCAGTTCAACAAAGAGCACCCGGACATTCGGGTGACGCTCACGACGCTGCAGTGGACGCCGCTGTTCGACAAGCTGCTGACCAGCGTGCGCGCCGGACAGCCGCCGGACCTGATGGCGATGCACTCGCAGGACATCGCGCAGTTTGCCTCGCTCAACATTCTCGAACCGATGGGCGAGACCGTGACGGCGGCCGGCTTCAAAGCGCCGGACTTTATGGACGTGGCGTGGCGCGGTACGTTTTCCGGCGGCACGCAGTACGCGATTCCGCTCGACATGCACATGCACGCGGTGTATGTCAACCTCGACATGTGGAAGGCGGCGGGGCTCGATCCCAACAAGCTGCCGACCACCGGCGCCGACTTCGTCGCCGCGGCCAAGAAGTTGACGGTGGACGGCGCGGGCCGCCATCCGGACGACGCGGGGTTCGACGCGCGGACGATCCGGCAGTACGGCCTCGGCATGATGAACAACCACCACGGCTTCTATATGTTCTATGCGCTGCTCGCGCAGCAGGGCGATCCGTTCCTCGCGCCCGACTTCTCGCGGACCGCGTTCAGCGACGCGAAGGCCAACGCCGCGTGGCAGTGGCTGCAGGACCTCGTGTTCAAAGACCACGTCGTCCCGGTCGGGGAGACAAACCCGTATCAGGACTTCGTGACGAAGCACGTGGCGATGCTGATCGACGGGCCCTGGGAGATCGCCGGTCTGCAGAAGGTGAGCGGCCTGAACTGGACCACGACCACGTTCCCGCGCGTGTTCGCGGCGCCCGCGGCGTGGGGCAGCGGCCACCTGCTGACGATCCCCAAGCAGGCCAACAAGGCGCGCGAGCAGGCCGCGATGACGCTCGCCGCCTGGATCGTCCGCCACTCGCAGAACTGGGCGCTGTCGGGCAACCTGCCGGCGCTCTTGTCCGTGCGGACGTCGGCGGCGTTCCGGGCGCTCCCCGGCCGCCGCGGATTCGTCGAATCGCAGGCGTTTGAGATCATGCTGCCGGACGTCCGGCCGTCGGCGCAGATGTACTCGGCCACGGCGCCGAGTCCGATCGTCGTCGCCGCGCAGGCCGTGCTCGTGCGCAACCAGCCCGTCGCGCAGGTCACGCAGCAGCTGCGAAACCAGATCAACGCGATCCTGTCCGCGCCTTAGGTAGGTTGGGGCCGCCCGGCCGGCTCGCCGGGCCGGGCGGCCGGCAGAACCGCCGATGCAGATCCTTCCCGCCACCGCGCGCCGCCGCCGTCCGCTCCACGGCGGGACGCGGCCGACGCCGTATCTGTTCCTGCTGCCGTACCTCGTGGTCTTCGCGCTGTTCCGGTTCGGGCCGGTCGTCGGCGGTTTCCTCACGAGCTTCACGTCGTGGAGTATCGTCGGCGCCCCGCGGTTCGTCGGGCTGGCCAACTACGCCGCGCTCGCGCGCGACCCGCTCTTCTATACGTCCGTGCGCAACACGTTCTACTTTCTCCTGTTGACCGCGCCCGCCCTCATCGTCCTCGGGTTCGTCCTGGCGCTCGTGCTGAACCGGCCGCTGGCCGGCCGCGGCGCGGCGCGGGTCCTGATCTTCGCGCCGTACGCGATGATGTCGGCGGTCGTCGGCATCCTGTGGACCTGGATTCTCGACAGCAACTTCGGCCTGCTCAACCACTACCTGGCGAAGGTGCACCTGGGGCCGATCCACTGGCTGTCGAGCGACGCCGCCGCGATGCCCGCGATCGCGCTGACGACGGTGTGGTGGACGATCGGCTACAACATGGTCATCTTCCTCGCCGGTCTCCAGGACATTCCGCCGCAACTCGAAGAGTCGGCGCGCGTGGACGGGGCGGGGCCGTGGCAGGTTCTGTGGTCGGTGACGATTCCGGTGCTGCGGCCGACGACGTTCGTCGTCGTGATGCTGACGATCATCAACACGTTCCAGGTGTTCGACCAAGTCTACGTGATGACCGGCGGCGGTCCCGGCACGGCGACGCTCACGCTCGTGCAGTATCTGTTCTTCCAGGCCTTTCAGACCTTCAAGCTCGGGTACGGGTCCGCGATCGCCTACATCACGTTCGCGCTGCTGCTCGCGATGGCGTGGCTGCAGCAGCGTCTCCTGCCGTCCGAGGCGTCGCTGTGACGCCCGGGAACGGCACGGTCGCCTCGGCCGCCGCCCCGGCCGTGCGGCGGGCCGGCCGTGCGGCGCGCTTCGCGCGCCGGCGGACCGCCGCGGCCGTCCTCTACGCGGTCGAGATCGCCGCGGTGGTGATCGCGCTCGCGCCGATCGCCTGGATGGTCTCCACCTCGCTCAAGCCGGAAGGCCAGATCCTCTCCGCGGTACCCCACTGGATTCCCGAGACTTGGACGCTCGAGAACTTCCGGCAAGTGCTGGCCAAGTACGCCTTCGTCCGCTGGACGGTCAACAGCGTGGTGGTCGCCGCCATCGCGACGGGCATCGTGGTGGTGCTCGACGCCATGGCCGGGTACGCCCTCGCGCGGTTCGTTTTTCCGGGCAGCGGCGTGATCTACGCGGCGATCATCTCTATGCTGCTCGTGCCGATTCAGGTCACGGTGATCCCGCTCTTCGTGCTGTTCGCCGAGTGGCGGATGCTCGACACGTTCCAGGCGCTGATCCTGCCGACCACCGCGAACGTGACCGGCGTCTTTCTGATGCGGCAGTTCTTCCTGAACATCCCCGCCGAACTGGAGGAGGCGGCGCGCATCGACGGCGCCGGCGATCTTCAAGTGTTCGCGCGCGTAGTGCTGCCGCTGAGCCGTCCGTCGATGGCCGCGGTCGCGGCGCTCACGTTCGTCAGCTCCTGGAACAACTTCCTCTGGCCGCTCATCGCGACCAGCAGCGACCGCGCGCGCACGCTGCCGGTCGGGATCGCGCAGTACATGGGCGCTCAGGCCGGGACGAGCGGCTCGGCGCCGGCGTTTGGGCCGCCGCTCGCCTCCGCGGTCATGGCGACCGCGCCGGCGCTGATCGCCTTCTTCCTGCTGCAGCGCTACTTCACGCAGGGCATCACGATGACCGGCATCAAGGGGTGAGGTGCGATGAAAGGCGCGAAGGTGGGCATCCTGACCTTTTCCGACGGCAGGCCGCACATGCACGCGAGCCTACTGCCGATTACGCGCGGGTTCCAGGAGCGGCTCGGCGCGCGGCTGGAAGAGGCCGGTTGGGACGTGGTGGCCGGCCGGGAGATCGTGTGGACGACGGATCTCGCGCAGCAGGAGGCGCGCTACCTTGCCGCGCGGGGCGTCGAGGCGGTCGTCTTCAACTACGGCATCTGGGCCTTCCCGCACTTCTCGGCGATCGCGTCTGAGTTCGTGCCGCACCCGATCCTGCTGCTCAGCAACGTCAACCCGCAGTACCCGGGCCTCGTCGCGATGCTGGCCGCCGCCGGGAGTCTCGACCAGGTCGGTGTCTTCCACGGCCGCATCTCCGGCGACATCGCCGACGACGCGGTCTTCGACCGGGTCCTGCGCTTCCTGCGGCCCGCGGTGGCGAAGAACCGCCTGCGCGGCGAGGTCTACGGACTCATCGGCGGCCGGTCGATGGGGATGTATACGGCGGTCCCCGCGCTCGATCAGTGGCGGCGGCAGTTCGGCATCGACATCGAGCACATCGACCAGTACGAGATTGTCCGCCGCAGCGAGGCGATCCCGGACGCGCGGGTCGCTCCGGGCATCGCGTGGCTGGAGCGGAACGGCGCGACGATTCACTACGACGACAAGCTGCTGACCCCGGCGCTGCTGCGCCGGCAGCTGAAATCGTACCTCGCGGTGCGCGAGCTGCTCGACGAGTGGCGGTGCGCCTTCTGCGGCATCAAGGGGCAGCCCGAGATGACGAACTTCTTCGCCACGATGGACGTGGCCGAGGCGCTGCTTAACGACCCCTACGACTGGGATGGCCCGCACGATCCGATCGTCTGCGCGACCGAGGCGGACAGCGACGGGGCTCTGACGATGGAGATCTTCAAGCACATCGCGCGGACCCCGGTGTTGTTCGCCGACGTGCGGCACTACGATGCCGAGGACGACGTGTGGGACCTCTGCAACTCCGGCGAGCACGCGACGTACTTCGCGGGCCGGTCGTTCGACCCGGCGGTCAATCTGCCGCGCGTCCATCTTTACCCGGCCGAC
>DASSJF010000028.1 GCA_035691305.1 bacterium | reverse complement strand
CCGCGCTCCGCGATCAGCGCGCGCACCGCGCGCGCACTCTCGAGCGCAAGCGCACGGCGCGCCAGATCCTGCGCCGCGCCCATGGTCCACCGGCGCACCTCGGCCTTGACGGCGGCGATCGCCCGGGGGTTCATGCTGAGTTCGACGACGCCGAGGCCGATCAGTACGGCGGTTGCCGAGGCGTCGCCGGCCAGCTCGCCGCAGACGCCGACCCACTTGCCCGCGGCGGCGCCGGCCCGGGCGGTTGCCTGAATCAAGCGCAGTACGGCGGGCTCGACCCCGTCGGCGAGGCCGGCGACCTCGGCGTTCGTGCGGTCGGCCGCCATCGTGTACTGCGCGAGATCGTTGGTGCCGATGCTGAAGAAATCCACTACCGGCGCGAACCGTTCCGCGAGCAGCGCGGCGGCCGGCACCTCCACCATCATGCCGATCTGAAGCTCCGCCGGCGCGCGATGATCGTCCCGCGCCAAGCGGGCGCGTACGTCCTCGACCGCCCTCCGCAGCGAGCGCATCTCGTCGACCGCGGTCACCATCGGGAACATGATGCGCACCGGGCGGCCCGCGCCGGCCTTGAGGATCGCGCGCAGTTGCGTCTGGAGGAGGTCGGGGCGCCGCGGTACGATGCGCGCGCCGCGGATCCCGAGAAACGGATTGGCTTCACGTGGCAGCGGAAGGTAGGGTACAAGCTTGTCGCCGCCGATGTCGAGCGTCCGGAGGACGACGGGGAGGCCCGGCAGCGCGTCGAAAATCGCGCGGTACGCCGCGACCTGCTCGTCTTCGCCGGGCGCCGTCTGCCGGTCGAGATAGAGAAACTCGGTGCGCACGAGTCCGGCGCCGTCGGCGCCGGCACGCGCGGCCGCCACGGCATCCGCCACGCTTCCCACGTTGGCCGCGACTTCGATCCGAATGCCGTCCTGCGTGACGGCCGTGGCGTGTGCGGCACCCTGAGCCAGCGCCTCGGCCGCGGCGCGCACGGAGCCCTGCGCCGCCGCCGCGGCCACCGTCCCCTCGTCGGGGTCCACGATCACCACGCCGCGGTCGCCGTCGACGAGGAGTACCGCTCCGGACGCGACCGTGCCGAGCGCCGGCCCGAGCCCGACGACCGCGGGGACGCCCAGGCGCCGCGCCAGGATCGCCACGTGCGACGTCGGGCCGCCGCCCGCGATGCAGATCGCCAGGACGCGGTCTGAGGCGAGGCCGACGGTATCGGACGGCGTGAGATCCTGCGCGACCACCACGACCGGGCCGTCCGGATGAGGTGCCGGTTCCCCGGCCCCGGCCAGCACGCGCAGCACCCGCTCCCCGACGTCGCGGACGTCCGCGGCGCGGGACCGGAACACCGGCCCGGCCTGGGCCTCGAGCGCGGCCGCGGCGTGATCGACGGCTTCACGCCACGCCGCCTCAGCCGAAGCCCCGCCCGCGATGGCGTGGCGGCATTGCGCGGCGAGCTTGGGATCCTCGACCATGAGCCGCTGCGCTTCGAAGATGGCCGCGATCTCCGGCGTCAGGCGCGTCCGCTGCGCGTCGACAAGCCGGTCGAGACCGGCTGCGGCTGCGGACAGCGCGGCGTCCAGCCGACGCTGCTCGGCCGCCGGATCCTCCGCCGTCCGGCGCACGACCGCGACGGCACCGCGCTCGTACCTCCACGCGGGCCCGGTGACGATGCCGGGCGAGGCCGGCGATCCCGCAAGCCGCGCCGCCGTCATGCGTGCTCTCCGAAGCGCGATGCTACCAGGACCCGGATGGCGTCAAGGCTCTCCGCTTCGTCCGGCCCCGCCGCCTGCACTTCGATCACGTCGCCGCGCTCGGCGCCTAGGCCGAGCACGCCCAGGATGCCCTTGGCGTCCGCCGCCGGTCCGCCGCGCGTGACGTTGCGGACGGTGATCTCCGACGCAAAGCGCACCGCGGTTTGCACGAATTTCGCGGCGGGCCGTGCGTGCAGTCCCACGGCATTCGTGAGCGTCAAGACCGCCTGCTGCACGTTGTCTCCTCCGTGGCCGCACCCCGGGCCCGCGGCACGGGCCAAAGCGCACCCCGTCTATCGTAGGCAGGACGCGCAACAGGTGCCATCCGGCGGGCAGCGTACTCCTCTGTCGGATCACATCCCGACGCACCACATGCATTCCGGGGAGGCGCGATCGTCATGTACCGTCGCATCGTAATGCCCGTCGACGGCAGCGCGTGTAGCGATGCCGCCCTGGCCCACGGCCTCCAGTTGGCCAGGGAGCAGGGCGCGGAGGTCAAGATCGTACACATCTTCGACACACAGGCGATGTATCTGCTCTACGAAGGCGTGTACGTCGGGGAGGTCGCGGACCGGTGGCGCAAGGAAGGCGAGGCGCTCCTCGCCGGCGCGGCCGAGCGGGCACGCGCGGCCGGGGTGGCGGTCTCGACCCAGTTGGTCGACGAAACCACGCGCATTCCGGACGCGATCGTCGGCCAGGCGAGAGCCTGGCCCGCCGATCTCATCGTGATGGGGACCCACGGACGGCACGGATTCGATCACCTGCTGCTCGGCAGCGCGGCGGAAGGGGTGGTCCGCACCACCCCCGTGCCGGTGCTCTTGATCCGCAAAGAGTAGGCGCCGTCTAGATGCCGGCGGACCGTCTCGCGGCGGACTCGCCGGTCATGACGTTGTGCCCGCCGCCCGTCTTCTGGACGCTGATCTCCGTCGGCTCGAACCCTCCCTCGCGCAACGCGCGCACGAGGTCCCGCGGGTCCTGTTCGTCCGCCGTCAGCACAACCTCCGGGCCGTGCCGGTCGATGTAGGTCGCGACGCCGGTGAGCGGCGCCTTGGCGCGCGCGAGCGCGTCGAGCACCGCCCGCACCCCGGCCGCCACGTTCGCGACCGGCACGACGAGATGTGTTCCGGCGCGGCCGGCGCCGAGCAGCTCGAGGAATGCGTCGAAAATGTCGCTCTCCGTGATGATGCCGACCAGCCGGCCCTGCTCGAGGACCGGCAGCGCGCCGAACCCGAGCGTGCGCATCTTGGCGGCCGCCTCGACGATCGGCGTGTCCGGGGCCGCCGTGTACGGAGACGGCGTCATGAGATCGGCCACGGGCGTCGACGCCTTGCCGTGCTCGTAGAGGGTCCGCTGCGTCACGATGCCGACGAGCGCGCCCCGCTCATCGACCACCGGAAGGCGGCGGACCTTGTGGACATACATCGTCTTCAGCGCCGCGCTGGTCTCCGCGTCGGGCCTCGTCGTGATGGCCGGGCTCGTCATCCGGTCGCGCACGAGCATTCCAATCACCCCGGTCTCCGTTGTGTCGTCCGCTCATTCCTACGGTACTGCCGGCCGCCGGCCCGCGCCATGAGACGGAGGCCCGATCCTGAATCGGCTGCGTAACGGATGGGCCGCAGCCCGCGGGCCGGGCTATCGTGAAGGGGGGGTGACGTCCCAGGAAATTGAGGAGGTGAGCCGCATGACCGAGATCGAGTCGAAGGGTCTCGCCGGGTTAGGTACACCCTGCTTGCAACGGTTGCGGGAGTATCTTGATATGGCCGGGGTGGCGTATCAGGTGACCCGCCATGCGCCCCGGTACACGGCTCAGGAACTGGCGCAGGAGGAGCACGTACCGGGGAGGCTCGTGGCCAAGGTCGTGCTTGTCATGGCCGATGAGCGTCTCCTGATGGTCGTCGTTCCCGGCACCTCGCGGGTGAACGTGCCGTGGGTACGGCGGGCCGCCGGCGCCAAGCATGCGCGGCTCGCGACCGAGAGCGAGTTTCTGCGGGCTTTTCCGGACTGCGAGGCCGGCGCGATGCCGCCGTTCGGCAACCTCTACCACATGCCCGTGTTCGTGGATCGCGGTCTGACGCACGATCCGGTGATTATGTTCAACGCCGGCACGCACGATCTGCTCGTCACGATGACGTACGAGGACTTCGCGCGGCTCGTGGCGCCCAAGGTCGGCATCATGGCCGTACAGCGGGAACTCGCGGCGACATGAGGTAGATCCGCGGGAGACGTCACGGCGGCCCGCGGAGGAGCCCGGAGGGCGGCGCGGTAGACAGGCATCTACCGTGCCGATCATACGGCCGCCGTACCATTTGATCCGGGCGCTGCTGCGCCGCGTGGTCCGCCGTCACCGGCCGTCGAGCCTCTCGCTGCGCGAGGTCGCCGACGGCCGGACGTGGGCCTGCGTAGATCTAGGCGCCTTTCCGCGGCCACTGCCGCGTCTCGAGGGGCTCGAAGGGGTCGTCATCATGGAGGACCGCGACCCCGAATTCGTACTGTCCTTCCGAGGCTACGAACCCGCCCGCCCCGCGACGCTCGACCGGCACGGGCCGCTGCGCGCGTGGACGACGCAGGAAGATCTGCGGGCGCTCGTCGCGCAGCTGCACGAGTGGGGGATCAAGGCGGCGGTCGGCTTCTGGAACTACGGCGGTTGGCGGTTTCACCACCGGCCCGCATGGGTGCGCGCGCACCCCGAACTCCGGCATCTGCCGTTCAGCAGCCAGCTCTATCCGTTCGTCCGGCTTCGCGCGGAAGGCGTCACTTACGCCGAGTACATCGGCAGGCAGTACGACCGCGTGCGGCAGGTCTTCGGGTTCGACGGGCTGATGCTCGGCGACGGGTTTTGCGGGTTCGGCAGCATCTGGGATCCGGACCTCTACGCGGATCGTGAGGGAACGGCCGGCGACTGGGCGGCGTTCTACCGTACGATTGCCGGCGCGGTGCACGCCGGCGGCGGCACCCTGCTGGCCTACGATCAGATGGGCATGTCCGCGGCGGAGGCCCGCCGCCACGGGGCGGACTATCGGGCGCTGGCCGGCGCCGGACTCGACGTGCTCGTCTACCAGTCGTATCCGCAAGCGTGGGCAGGGTTCTGGCTCGAGTCGTATCGGAGCCGGTTCGATCTCACCGCGAACGTCCGGAACCTCCTGACTGTCACCGAGGCCGCGGCCGGCACGAAGCTGCGCGTGCTGTACACGCTCGAATTGGGCGATTCTGTGGAGCGGTGGTGGGCGGATCCAGCCGGCACCGCGGCGCAAATGCAGGCACTGGATCCGCTCGCCGGCGGCCGGTTTCTGGTGTGGGCCAACGACCTCCTGGCGCGGACGGGCGCGCCGGAGCCGTGCCCGATAGAGAATACGGCTCCAGCCTGATAGTCCGCCGCCGTGCTGCGGCCTACTATCGAGGTGATCGTTGGTCGAGCCGGGAGGTGCCGGGCCATGATGGACTGGTACCTGGGTCAGGCGGGGTTCGGCGAGCAGCTCGAGCGTTATGGGGACGCCTACTGGCGCCAGATGGGCGGCACGTTGCTGTGGGCGTTCATTGTCATCTGGGTCCTTCTGATATTCGTGGCCATCGTCGCTGCGCTGACCCGGCGTGCGGACGTCAACCGGCGAACGGGAAGCCGGCGGACGGGAAGCGAACGCGCGTTTGACCGGGTGCTCACCGCGACACATACTCGCGCGCTGGTGCGTCGGGCGCGTGCGCCGTCAGAGGAACCTCCCGACAACACGGTGGTGCCGCCCAAAGTCGCCTGAGGTCGTGATCGCCCGACGCGGCGGCTTCCGGTCTCAGTCGCCGCGCGATGTGCTAATTTGCATTCACTCGACGGCGCAGCAGTCCGCCGATGCCGTCGGTGAGCGGTGACGCAGCAGCTGCGTCGACGAGTTCAAGTGCCGCGCCGTGTCTCGAGGCCAGCAGCGGCAGCGCCTGCGGCAGCGCGAGACCGCGAGGCTCGCCGCCGCACACGGCGCATCGCGACGCGGTCGCGGCAACCCGTCCGCAGCCGGAGCAGATCCACGCGGGCGCGTGCATGTCGCGGGCCGCGACCACTACGCGCAGCGTGCCGGCCGCGAGGGCGTTGAGCGTGGCCGCGGCGCCATCGACGCCGATGCCTCCGGTGCGCCGCTCCTCTGCGATCGACCGGACGAGGCGGCGTTCGCGCGCGTGATGATCGGCCAGGGCGATCGGCAGGGCGCTGGCCTCGATCTCGGCGGGCGACGCGTACGCGGCGACGGCCGCGGTGCCGATGACCGCATCCCGAAGCGGTCCGGGAAGGGCCGTGGACACCGCACCGGCGGCTTCCGCGTCGCCTCCGAGGATAAGGCGGTCGATGCGGCGCGCCGTCAACGTGCGGGCGGCCGCCTTGGCGACGTCCCGCCAGAACCGGTGGTGCTCGGCGAGGACACGCGCCTCGTACGCGCTCGACTGCTCCCCGCGCCCGACGCCGGTCCCGGTCCGCCGGCTCGACGTTGCCATCCGGCCCGTCTTGAACCGCCACTGCTCGGGGTGCATGTCGAGCTCGATCTCTTCGACGACCGCCGCGCGGCCGAGGTAGGCGATAAGCAGCCTCGCCCGGTCGTGCGCGACGAGCAGGATCGCGTACGGCGCATACTCGTGCATCGCCCACAGCAGCGGCACCGTATCCGGCCGGCCGTACGCCAGGTGGTTCGGCAGGGGGAAGGGTACCGACCACGTCTCCCAAAGGTCCGGGCCGCCAAAGATCGCCAGGCCGCGGCCCTGCTGCGGCATGGCGCCGACATGCGCGAGAACGCGCTGCGCGGCGGGCTCGGCGCGCTGCCGCGCGTCGGGCGGCAGCCGGCGGAGCAGCCGCTGAACGGCGCCGTGCATCCAGATGCGGTACGCGGGGTTCGGACGCTGGTTCTGTGCCAGGCTCGGATCGGTGTTCAGCGTGAGGGAGAAGACGTCGTCGCGTTCCATCTGCGCAAGCTCGGTCAGCCGCGCTTCCTCGATCATGTGCTCGCCTCCGGAACGGGCGGGCGCGGACAAAACCGTTCCACTTCATACGGTACGCCGCGCCCACGGCCGGCACCATCCGGCACCCGCCGGACGGGAAATCGGACAGTCATCGGATATCCGCTCCATGCCGCTGCCGATACAGTCGGAGGTAAGAGGGTGGGGTGTCCGCGGCGGGCACTCGTCTGCGCTGCTCCTAAAAGGGGGGAGCACTCATGTCGCTTGGCACCGCGATTATTCTCTCGCTCTTGGCCGGGTTTGCGTATTTCTCTCGCCGATTCATGGGGGACTTCTTCCTGGAACGCCCGATCGTGGTCGCGCCGATCACCGGGCTCATCATGGGGGACTTCCATACCGGCCTGGTCGTCGGCGGGACGCTCGAGCTGGTCTTCATGGGCGCCTCCGACATCGGCGGCTCAGTGCCGCCGAACTACAACATCGGCAGCATCCTCGGGACCGCCTTCGGCATCGCCGCGCATCAGGGGATCGGCGCGGCGATCCTGATCGCGATTCCGGCTGCGCTGCTCGGGTCGTTCTTCGAGTTGCTCGCGAAGACCGTGAGCGTTTTCTTCGTGAACGTGGCGGAGCGCTATGCGGACCGCGGGCAGGAGGGCGGCATTGCGGCGATGGTGCACCTCGGCAACGCGGTGCACTACCTTGCCGAGGCGCTCCCGACGTTCGTCGCGCTGGCGATCGGCGTCGAGGCCGTGCGCGCGCTCGCCGCGGCGATTCCGCAGTGGTTGTACGCCGGCATCAACCTGGCGGGCAACATGCTGCCGGCCCTGGGCTTCGCGCTGCTGCTCAACTCGCTCGTGACGCCGGCGGTGTTCCCGTGGTTCTTCATCGGCTTCCTGTTCGCGGCGTACACGCAGTTTAACGTCGTCGGCATCGCGGGCGTCGCCGTCGCCGTGGCGGTGCTCATCCAGCTGCGGCGCGCCGCGGCGGAGGCGCCGGCCCGGGCGCCCGCGCAGTCTGCGCCGCGGCAACCCTTACGTCCGGTCCCGGCCATCGCCGGCGGCAGCGTGAGTGCCGCCGCCGTGATGCCGCAGGTGACGCCGGCCGACATCCGCCTGATCTGGTGGCGCGGGTTCGCGCTGCAGTCGGCGTTCAGCTTCGACCGGATGCAGGCGCTCGGCTTTACGTGGGCGCTCATCCCGTTCCTGAAGAAGACTTATCAGGGCCAGCCGCAGCGGTACGTGGAAGCGCTGAAGCGCCATCTCGTTTTCTTCAACACGCACCCTTGGCTGCACGGCTCGATCCTGGCGCTCACGGCCGACATGGAAGCCCGGCGCGCCGCCGGCGACGACATCGACGGCCAGGCGATCCAGGGCATGAAGTCCGGCCTCATGGGCCCGCTCGCCGGCATCGGCGACTCGATGTTCCACGGCACGGCCCGCCCGCTGATGGGCGGCGTATGCGCGTCGCTGGCTCTGACCGGTAACCCGATCGCGCCCTTCCTGTTCATCGCGGTGCTCGGCGTACTGCACGTTTGGGTGTACTGGCAGACTCTCGACTCCGCCTATCGCCTCGGCCAGCGCGCGCTGAGCGTCTTCACCTCGAGCGCGCTGCGCCGCGTCATGGATAGCGCGGCGATGGTCGGCCTCATGACGGTGGGCGCGCTGACCGCGGCCTGGATCTCCGTCGGGACGCCGCTCACCTACACGGTGGGGAAGACCTCCGTGTCCATCCAGGCAATGCTGGACGGGATCATGCCGAAGATCCTGCCGCTCGCGCTCGTGCTGATCGTGTTCGGGATGGTGCGGCGGCGCGTCAAGACCACGACGCTGATGCTCAGCCTGATCGCGGCGTCGCTGATCCTCGGCGGGTTTGCCATTCTGAAGTAGAGGAGCGATCCGTGATGTCATCGGTGCTGGGAGGACGCCCGCAGCCGTCGGGGGAGATGCTCGCCTCGGCGCTCGAGCGATCCTCCCATCCCTTTCTGATGTGGGAGGGCGTGGCGAGCGTCCCTGCGACGCTGCGCGGCACGCTGAGGCCCGAACGGCGGGGGGAGGTCGGACGCGCCGCGGAAGCGCTCGACGGCGTCCAGGCGGTGCATCTGATCGGCTGTGGGACCTCGTATTTTTCCGCGATCGCCGCAACCTACGCCCTCCCGAAGATTGCCGGCGTCCCGGCGTCGGCGCACGACGCGTTTGAGTTCGCGGCCTATCCTCCGGCCGCGCTCGACCGCGCCGGCCTCGTCGCCATCTCGCACACCGGCGGGACGGAGTCGGTCATCTCCGCGCTCGCGACGGCGCGGCAGCGGGGTGCGGTCACGATCGGCCTGACCGACGTGCCGTGGTCGCCCGTCGCGGAGGCCGCGACGGTTACGATCTTGGGCGAGGGCGGGCGTGAGCCCGCCCTGCCCAAGACCCGCAGCTATGTCGCGTCGCTTCTGAGGCACTACCTGCTCGCCGCGGCGATGGCGGCGCGCCGCGAACGGAATGCCGACGCGTACCGCCGGGCGCTCGAAACGTCACCCGAGACGGCCCGGCAGGTGCTGGACGAGTCGGCGGCCCAGATGCAGCGGCTCGGCGCGGCCGCCCGGGAGTGGCCCCGCATGTTCGTGATCGGGGCCGGCCCGAACCTCGCCACCGCGCACGAGGGGGCGCTGAAACTGCGGGAGACGGCCCACGTACCGGCCCACGCGTGGGAGCTCGAGGAGGCGATGCACGGCCCCTGGGTCTCGATCGATCCAGGCGATCTGGTCATCGTGCTCGCATTTCAGGGTCCGGCTTTTTCAAAGGCCGCGGGCTTTGCCGCGGCGCTCGCCCAAATCGACGCGCGGGTCTGGATCATCACGGACGCCGCGAACAGCCTGCCCCGCGCGACGCACGTGACCCGGCTCGGGGTGGCGGTGCCGGAGTGCCTCACGCCGCTGTACGCGGTATTGCCGCTCTACCAGTTCGCCTACCACGTGGCGCTCGCCCGGGGTGTGCGGCCGGACGCCATGCGGCTGGACGACCAGCGGTATCTCGCGGCGCGGATGGCGCTTCCGAGATAGGACGGACGCCGCGACGGCGTCGGGTGCGGCGATGAAGATCGCGCTCGTGCGCGTCGACGACCGGCTGATTCACGGCCAGGTCGTGCTGGGGTGGGTCCGGATGGTCGGCGCCACCCGGATCGTCGTCGCCGACGACGACGTGGCCAAGGACGAGATGCAGAAGACGCTGATGCGGTTCGCCGCGCCCCCGGGCGTCGAGACGTCGATCGTATCCGTGGACGAGGCCGCCGCGGCGCTCGCGCACGGCGGTTTTGCCGACGACGCGGTCATGGTGCTGGCGAGGGGCCCGCAGGAACTGGTCCGGCTGATGGCGGCCGGCGTGCCCCTTACCAAGGTCAACGTGGGCAACGTCCGGTCGGCCCAGGGGCGCGACCGCCTCACCAAAGAGGTCGCCGCGGGGCCGGACGACCTGGCCGCGTGGCAGACATTGGACGCGGCGGGCGTGGTACTCGAGGCCGTGTGGATTCCCGGCGGTGCGGTCACGGATTTCAACCGCGTCGTGCGCGCCCGCGCCAAGGTGTGACACGCGTGGAGAGGTCGCGCGTCGGGGTGCTGGTGATCTGCCACGGCGGACTCGGCGGAGCGTTGCTGGAGACCGCCGCGATGCTCGTGGGGCCACCCGCCAAGGCATGGGCCATCGCCTTCCTGCCGGGGAAAGGCCCGGAAGATCTCGAGGCCGAGGTGCGCGACGTCCTGGGGCGCCTCGATCCGGGAGACGGCGCGCTGTGCCTCGTCGACATTCCCGGCGGCGTCCCGGCGCGCGTGGCGGCGTCGCTGACCGTCGGACCCGGACGTGCGGTCGAGACGGTGAGCGGCGTGAATCTGTCGATGCTGGCGGAAGCGCTGCTGCGGCGCGACGACGCCGATCTTCCCGCGCTGGCGGAGCTCGCGGCCCGCGCCGGCCGCGATGGGGTTGTCGACCTCGGAGCGGCGCTGCGCGCGGCCGCGACGCGCGCGGCGGTCCGTTCCCTGCACCCATGAGCGCCGTCCGCACGAGCGACGGGCTGCTGCAGGTCATCGCGGAGCACAAGGCCGGCGCCGCGCGGGGCATCGTGTCGATCTGCTCGAGCCATCCCGCGGTGCTGGAAGCGGCCGCGCGCTACGCGGCGACTGCCGGTGCGCCGCTCCTCGTTGAATCGACGTCCAACCAGGTCAACCAGGACGGCGGCTACACGGGCATGACACCGGCTGTCTTCGCAGAGTACCTGGAGCGAATCGGGCGGGCACAGGGTCTGGCATCCGGCCGCATCATCCTCGGCGGCGACCACTTGGGTCCGTATCCGTGGCGGTCGCTGCCGGCCGAAGAGGCGATGGGGCGCGCAAGCCACCTCGTGGCGGACTGCGTCGCCGCGGGCTACACGAAACTGCACCTTGACGCGAGCGTGGCCTGTGCGGGAGACGCCGGGGGTCGGCCGTCCAAGGTCCTCGTCGCCGAGCGGACCGCCGACCTCTGTGACGCGGCGGAAGACGCCCGCCGGCGGCTGCCGGATGCGGCCGGACCGCTCCACTACGTGATCGGATCCGACGTCCCGCAGCCGGGCGGCGAGACCGAGGAGGGGGCGGAGCCCGAAGTCACGACGCCCGAGGACGTGGAAGAGACGATAGAGATGGCCCGCCGGCGTTTCGTCCGCCGCGGACTGAGCGACGCCTGGGCGCGGGTCGTCGCGGTCGTCGCGCAGCCGGGAATCGACTTCGGCGCCTGGGGCGTGCACGAGTACGAGCCGGAGGCGGCCGCGCGTCTCTCACGCGTCATCGAGACGCATCCGCGGCTGGTGTACGAAGCCCATTCTACCGATTATCAGCGTCCTTACGCGCTGAGGCGGCTGGTGGAGGATCACTTCGCGATCCTCAAGGTCGGGCCGGCTCTCACGTTCGCCTTCAGAGAGGCGGTGCTGGCGCTGGCCTGGATCGAGCGCGAGTGGCTGCGGGGCCGTTCCGGTGTCGCGCTCTCCGACCTGCCGGCGGTGCTGGACCGCGCCATGGTTGACGATTCCCGGCACTGGGCCCCGTACTACCACGGTACGCCCGACGAGATCGCCTGCGCACGCCGCTACGGATTCGCCGACCGCGTGCGCTACTATTGGCCGCGGCCCGACGTGCAGGCGGCCCTCGACCGTCTGTTTGAGAACCTGACTCGCACCGAGCCGCCGCTCGCGCTGCTGAGCCAATTTCTGCCCGAGCAGTATGCGCGCATCCGCGACCACCGCGTGGGCCACGACCCGCGCGAGTGGGTGGCCGATCGCATCCGGGCGGTGTTGAAGCAGTATGCCGGCGCGTGCGGCGGGGACGGGTGGGAGGCGGGGGCGTGACCGCCGCGGAGCGCTACCATGCCGGCATCTCCGCGATCGTCGCCCGCATCGACGCCGAGCAGCGGGCGGCGATCGAGCGGGTCGGGGCGGCCATTGCGGATACCGTCGCCCGCGGGGCCCTGATCCACGTCTTCGGCTCGGGCCATTCGCACATGGCGGCCGAGGAGGTCTTCCACCGCGCCGGCGGCCTCTGCTGCGTCAACGCGATCCTCGACCCCGCGCTCTTTGGGCTCGGGCCGTTCGGCATGCATCTCGAGCGCCTCGAAGGCTACGTTCCGATCGTGCTCGCGCAGTACGACCTGCGGCCGGGCGAGCATCTCATCGTCGTGTCGCATTCCGGCATCAACGCCGCGCCCGTTGAGGCGGCGATCTACGGCAAGGCCCGCGGACTGGTCGTGACCGCCCTGACCTCGCTCGAGCACTCGCGGGACGTCCCGTCGCGCCACTCCAGCGGCAGGCGGCTCTTCGAGGTCGCCGACTACGTCATCGACACCTGCGGGCCGCGAGGGGACGCGCTCGTCGCCATCGACGGGGTGTCCGAGCGGGTGGGCGGCACGTCGACGGTCGCCACCACCATCATCATGAATATGATTATCGCCGCGGTGATCGAGCGGCTGCTGGCCGCGGGCGTGCGCCCGCCGGTGCGCGTCAGCGTGAACGTGCCGGAGGGCGCCGCCGGCAACGAGGAGCGGTGCGCGGCGCTGGAAGAGCGCATCAGGGTGCAGCCCGCCTACGCGTCGCGCTGACTACGCCGCCGCGAGAGCACGGCCCGCAACGACCAGATCCAGCTCCTCGGCGTCGAGCGTCTCCCTCGCCAGGAGCGCCTTGGCGACACGCTCCAGCGCCGGTCGGTTGACAGTCAGCACTTGATGCGCGCGCGTGCGGCACTCGTCGATGATCCGCCGCATTTCCTTGTCGATCTCGTAGGCGATCTCGTCGGAGTAGTTGCGGCTCTTCACGAGGTCGCGCCCCAGGAACACCGGCCCGTGCTTGCTGCCGAGCGCGAGGGGACCGAGCCGGTCCGACATGCCGAACTCCGTCACCATCTTGCGGGCGAGATCGGTCGCCTTCTCGAAGTCGTTCGCCGCCCCGGTCGTGATCTCGCCGAACACGATCTCCTCCGCCACGCGGCCGCCGAGCAGCACCGCGATCTCCGCCCGCATCTCACCGCGGGTCTGACTGTACTTGTCGTCCTCCGGCAGCGAGAGGGTGTAGCCGAGGGCCATCCCGCGCGGGAGGATCGTCACCTTGTGCGGCGGGTTGGCCTGCGGCAAGAGCTTGCCGAGCAGCGCGTGCCCCGCCTCGTGGTAAGCGGTGAGCTCGCGTTCCTTCGGCGATAGGATCCGGCTCTTCCGCTGCGGCCCCGCGATCACCCGCTCGATCGCCTCGTCCAGTTCGGACCGGCCGATCCGCTTCTTGCCCCGCCGCGCCGCCAAGAGC